>JBKCVY010000342.1:0-6463 GCA_046317475.1 Cyanobacteriota bacterium
GAGCTGAAGAGCGGCGGGGTGATTAGCGTCGGGAGTGATGGAAGCTTGCGTCGGTGGCGGGAGGGGAAGGCGGTGGGTGAGGCGGTTCCCACCGGCCAGGGCGCGGTGACGAGTCTGTTGGAGCTGAAGAGCGGCGAGGTGATCAGCGGCGGGACTGATGGAAGCCTGCGGCGCTGGCGCCCATACCCGGCCTGGCCAACCCTGCTGCCCCTGGCCTGCGCCAAACTCGAACACCACCCCACGCTCACGGGACTGCCCTGGCTCAACTCGGCGCGGGCCACCTGCCAACACTGAGTGTGGCGCCATCGCGATGGGGGCGGCGGACGCATGGAGCCGAAGTGACGCGTGAGAGTGGCAGCTCCCCCAAGCTTGATCGCCTGATTCTGAGACAGGTCAAACCATTCCACCCCTCGGGCCCTATCCCCCATCGCCGCATTCGGCGCATGCGTATTCGGCGCATGCGCAAGCTGTCAGGCGTTGGTCAAAGCATGGCCCGCCCCGCAAGATTCTCTTGCTTGTCTGACCCTCCCCCAACCTCCAGCGCCATCCCAATCGCCCCGATCACCGCGTCCCGGTGGCGCTCAGAAAAGGGCCCCCCGTTGCCGTTGTGGGTCATGCCAGGAAGCACGGCGTTGCGCACCAGGCCACGGCCGCGGGCCTGGTTCCAGCGGCTGAAGGGCAGGAGGGAGCAGCGGCCCGGGAAGACGAGCCGACCCACCAGCTCCATCGGATCGCGCCCACCGCTGATGGTGGTGATCGCCTCCACCCGGGAGAGGTCCTGGTTGCCGCTGAACACTCCGCAGAAGGTGATGATGTGCACGGGGCAACGGCAGATCCGCCCCAGGTCGTCGGCCATGCCCATCGCCATCTCGCCTCCGCCGCTATAACCCAGCAGCGTGATCGTCGCCCCAACGGAGGGATGGAAACCCGCTTCGGCGAGTTGCTCCGCCACCTTCAGGGCCTGCTCCACATTGAGGATAGGTCCATAGCGCCGATCGGAGGAGATGCCCACCTTGATCACGTTGTTGGCCTGCACCAATGTGCCCGCCAACACCTGCACCAGGCCGTTGGGATGCTGTTCCTGCAGGTTGAGCAGTCGCCGCCAAAACCAGGCGCTGCCGGGCTCCTCCGCCAAACCCACCGGCAACACCGTGTAGGCCTCGATCGCCTCCACCAGCCTGGTGTCGGGCCCCAGGGCCCCCGCCAGCCGCCGCAGAAAGGCGGTGATGCGCGGCGGGTGGTCGCTTTGGCGTTGATGGATGCCGTCGAGATACACCACAAACCGCCGCGGGGCATGGGCCGCGCTTGGCGGTGGGGTGGCAAACAGCCCTGCTGGCTCCGGCAACCCCTCGATCCACCCCTCCCAAAAGGCGTACTGGGTCACCAGCGAATAAATGCCAGCGGTGGGGATGAGCACGAGCGCCAGCATGCCCATCACCCGCCAGAGGGGGGCCTGCTCCGCCACGTTCAGCAACTCCCGCAGGGTGAGCCCCAGGTGGCCTAGTCCCAGCAGGCCGATCGCCAGGCCCACCACCCCCAGCAGCCGCCGTCCCATCCGGCGCTCGCCCCGCAACCGGGCGCCAATGGCCGCCCGGATGGCGCCATGGACCCGTTCGGGGACCGCTGGCGCGCTCATCGCTCGCCGAGGTGGGACGCCAAGGTGGTGTAGCTCGCCTGCCAGTCCTGGCGAAACCGCAGGGCCACCAGGGTCGCCGCCACCACCCAGCCGGGCGTGCACAGCAGGAGCGCCTCGACGGGCGGCAGCCCAAAGCGCGCGTGCAGGAAGGCCACCACATTCAGATGCACCATCCCCCACAGCACCGCCGCGATCCAATCCCCCACGTAGGGCGCCGCCGCCAGCCCGTAGAGCGTGCCCGGCAGCAGGCAGGGCGCCACGCCGTTGAGCACCGCCGTGGGCGCCACGGGGCGGGAGGCCAGCAGCGCCAGCAGCACCATGTCGATCGCCAGGGCCAGCAGGAAGGCCACGGACAGGATCAACACGTCCAGGAGCCCATGCACGAGGATTTGACGGCCGCTCAAGCGGTTGGCCAGCAGGGCGAAGCCATGGGACAGGGCCATGGAGGCCCCCACCACCAGCAGCAGGCCCAGCCCCAAATCCGTGCGGGCCAACCCGTCGCCCAGTTGGCTGAGGGGATCGAGGAGGGGCATGGCGGGCGGTGGGGAGGGGGGTGGCGCTGTTGGGGAGGCCGATTGGGGCAAAGGCTCCGCTTCCTCAAGCAAACAGCAGGGAGGGCGTCACGCTGCCGAGGTCCGGAAGCACGCCGGAATAGCCCTTGATGTTGATCAAGGTGTCCGTGGAGGACAGGGCTGGGGTGGCGTCGTTGCAGACGACGTAGGTGCCTGCGATCTTCGCGTTGGTGGCGACCACGATGGCGGCCTGACCCGCCCCCAGGGCCTGTTGACCCGTGAGGGCGCCATTGGCGTCGGCGAGGACGTCTCGAAACAGTTGCTGTGTGGTGGTGGCGGTGGCGTTGTTGGCGGCCCGGCTGACGAGGCTGGGAGCGGGGAGCACGGACCCATCGGAGGCGATGAGGCGGAGTCGATCCGTGCCGATCGAGAAGTCGGTGACCAAATCAGGGGCCAGGTAGCTGGCCTGTCCCAACCGGAACGCGAAAATATCCGCACCGGCACCGCCGATCAACACATCGGCGGCGGCTCCACCGTCCAAGTAATCCGCCTGGGAGGTACCGCTGAGCCTGTCCTTCGCATTCGTGCCGATGAAATCATCATTCAAGATGGTGCCAACCACCGCTTTTGTTGTGCCAACCTTGTAACCCGTGCCCTCGGCCAGCGTGAGCGTGACAGTTTCATTCGTCTCCTGGCTGATGTCACCACTGGGGTCCACCACAAGGGCGGCCGTGGCGGAACCGGCGGCAAACGTGATGGTTCTGTTGGCCGCCGTCCCTGTGGGGCCGGTGTAATCCAGGCCATTCACGGCGGTTCCCGCCAACGCATAGGCAACCGTCAGCTCATTGGCGACGGGACCCGTGCGCCTGAAGGTAAACACCAGCGTTGCCGCGTCATCTTCTGGAACGGAGAGGGGAGAGGCGGCCAGGGTGATGAAGGGAAGATCATCGTTGCGCAACAGGCCCGTCATCGCGTCGAGCGTGGCGACGGCGTAGGCCGCTCCTGGACGCACGGAGACGATCACGCTCTCATCAGGCTCCACCATGGTGTCTGGTGTGGGATTGATGCGCAGGGTGGTGGTGGCCGCGTTGGCCGCAAACAGTACGGTGCCGAGGCCATTGCTTAGACCAGTGGCACCGGTTTGGACGTAATCATTGCCGCTGGAGGCCGTGCCGGCGATCTCCACATTCACCAGCAGCGGCTTGAGCAGGCTGCCCTCGCGGCTGAAGGTGAAGACAAGATCGGTCGTGCCATCCTCCAACACATTGGATTGGCTCAGGCTGAGGCTGACCAAGGGAGGCGACTCCGAGGCGGCCAGGGTGTCGTGAACAAAAACATCTGTTGCCCTGTTGGCATCGGCAAGGACCAGGTTCGTCGCGTCGGACTGGAAGGCCACATAGCGTCCGTCCGCACTGATCGCCGGCGCATTGCTGTCGTCATTTCCCTGGGAGCTGCCATCGCTGATGCTCAGCCGTTGGGTTTGACCCGTTTGGATGTCATAGCGAAAGATGTCCGTGCTGGTGTTGTTATCACCAGGCACCAGATTGCTGGCGATGGATTCGTAGACCACGTAGCGTCCGTCCTGGCTGATGCGGGGGACGCTGCTGGGACCATTCCCCTGCGCACCCCCTATGCCAACAACGACATTGGTGGTTTGCCGGGTCTGGCGATCATGCAGAAAGATGCCCCCATTGATGCCGTTCACCAGCGTGCTCGCCTCTGAACGGAACACCACATAGCGCCCGTCGCCGCTGATCGAGGGCGAGTCGCTGTTTCCATTTGCTTCGCCACCGCCGCTGGCGACGCTGACGCGGGTCGTGACTCCCAACTGCCGGTCATAGAGAAAAACATCAGGTTTAGAGTTGGTGTCTCCGCTCACCAGGTCCGTGGAATCCGAGGAGTAAGCGACATACCGCCCAGAGGCACTGATGGCGGGTGAAGAGGTATAGAACGAGATGCTGGGTGGAGTGCCAGCGGGGGTTCGATTGATGGGGGTTGTCAGACTTGTCGTTCGATCATGGACGTAAATATTCTTAGACCATAAATCGCCTTCCACAAGGTTGCTAGCCCCTGAATAGAAGGCGATGAAGCGACCATCCCCGCTGATCGATGGGGATGTGCTGTTGCCAGTGGCCTGGAGGCTCCCCGAGCCAACACTGACCCGGGTTGTTAGACCTGTTTGACGATCATGGACAAAAACATCATCAGACTCATTGGTGTCGCCTGGCACGAGATTGCTGGCCTCGGATACAAATGTGATCCAGCGGCCATCCGCGCTGATGGCTGGCTTGGAGGAGTTCGCTTTGTTTCTGTATGTGGAGTTCCTGGCTTCGGTGCCATCTGAGCTGACGCTGACGCGTTTTGTCTGGCCCGACACCTGGTCACGCACAAAGATGTCCCAGGCGCCGTTCGTGTCGGCTGGAACGAGATCCTTGTCCCTTGACGCGAAAACAACATAGCGGCCATCGCCACTGATGGCCGGAGTCTGGCTCTCTTGATTGTATTCAAACTCTGTCGTCAACGCCACGCTGGCGAGAGAGGTGGCGGGCAGATCCGTGTCGACAATGATGCCGTTTGCTTGTTCGGAGCTGATGGCGACATTTGGCGTTGGTGCGCTCAAGACAAGCTGAAATTGTTCTTCGCGGCTGCCATCAAAGTCGTCCTCAAAGAGTTGATCGCCCAGGATGGGCACCGCTATCATCTTGCTCACTTCACCGGGGGCAAAGGTCAACTGCCCTGAAGTGGAGCCATAATCGTTTCCCGCCACGGCCGTGCCATTGGCTGTGGTGTAGTTCACCCGCACGGTTGAGCTGATGGCCCGGGAAAGGGTGACAGGGAACAGCATGTTCTTGCTGCCTGAATTCCCCTCCACGATCTTGCTATCTTCGATGGCAATGGTTGGTTCGTCATCCACGATGACGGCCGTTGCTGCTCCGGTGGCAATGGAGGCGTTTGGGCTTGGGGCGCTGAGATTCAGCCCAAACGTTTCCTCTCGGCCGGCCGGGAGCGTTCCCTCAAAGACAGCATCGCCCAGGATGGATACCGCAATGGTGCGGCTGACTTCCCCGGGTACGAATGTCAATGTTCCCGCCGCAGGGCTATAGTCAATTCCCGCCTTGGCGCTCCCGTCTACCGTCGCGTAGTCAACGGTTACCGGCAAATGGCTGGATTTGGAAAGGGTGACAGTGAAGAGAAAGTTTGTGCTTCCACTGTCCCCTTCCAGGACCCGATTCTGGGAGGTCTGCAGCTGGATGGAGGGTTCATTGTCGGTGATGGTGAGGGTCGAGGTTGCATCGATGAGCGTTGCGTTGACTGGGCTGTCGAGCCGAATCAGCAAGGTTTCATCCGTTTCCCGCAGGCCATCTCCGAGGATGGGAATCGCGATCTCCTTGCTGGTTTCGCCAGCCGCGAAACGAACCGTGCCTGAGGACGCGACATAGTCCGCGCCGGCCTTGGCGGATCCATCCTCGGTGTTGTAGGTGACGCTCACCGGGTCCTCGCTGGCCACAGTGAGGCGGAGCGAGACAAGGGCGTTCTGCTGACCGCCATCGCCCTCCACGGTTGTGACGCTTTCCATGGAAATGCCTGGAATCCCCAAGCCCCTGGCCTCCACGGCTCCGATATCCACCGTTTTCCCCACAAGGCGGGCAAAGCCCGCTCCCCGGGCATCGAACGGGATGGGTTCGGTCGTGTTGCCGTCCTGGTCCAGGTCTTCATCATCGAGGATGACGCGCCCATTGTTGCCCGCATTGAGGGCCGCGCTGCCGGCCTTCAGGGCATGGGTGAGCACCAGACCACCATTGTCTTGAAGGGGTGTGAGTCCCGGGTCCCCATTCACCCGGTCGCTACCGGTGCCAATGGTGCCCCTGGCGCCAGCCATGCTGCCAATGAGAGTGTTGTTGTTGCCGAAGAACCGACCGGCTAAATCCACCGGTCCTCCCGCTGCCGTATTGCGATTGCCCGCCACGATGGTGTTGCGCAAGCTGGTGGCACCGCCCGTGCTGTCGATGCCAGCCGCGGTGCCCTCCCAGTCGGACACATTGTTGGTGATGGTGCTGTTGGTGATGGTGAGGGAGCTGCTGGAGCTGCTGATGCCCGAGTCCCGATTGCCGCTGATGGTGACGTTGATCAGGCCGGCGCTGGAAAAGGTTGTGGTCCTCAAACCCGCCTTATCATTGGCGTTGATTGTGGAGTTGATGAGAATTGCGGACTCCCGGTTGTCAATACCCTCCCTTTCGTTTTCAGCAACCGTTGAATTTAATAACAGCAATTTGCCCCGGTTGAAAATGCCCGAACCGAGGAAGTTGCCGCTGAC
>JBKCVY010000343.1:0-4599 GCA_046317475.1 Cyanobacteriota bacterium
CGGTTCCAATGGGAACCGGGGACGCCTGGATGATGGCCGTGCGCACCTCATCGAGATTGACACCGCCGGTGGAGAGGTCCATCACAGTATCCGCCCCGTATTTCACCGCCAGCCGTAACTTTTCCAGTTCCTCCGCCACATCACTGGCATTGGGGGAAGCGCCAATGTTGGCGTTGACCTTGCAGCGGCTGGCGATGCCAATGGCCATCGGCTCCAGGTTGGGGTGGTGAATGTTGGCGGGAATGATCATTCGTCCCCGGGCCACCTCCTCCAGGATCAAGGTTTCGGGCAAATTCTCCCTTCTGGCCACCTGGGCCATCTCCTCCGTCAGGACACCGGTTCGGGCGTAGTGGAGTTGGGTGACGTTGGCGTCACCGCGACGCTTTTCAATCCAGGGACTACGCATGACGACAGGGGAGAAGGAAGGGTGCCGTCTTGAGGAGGTCTGCCGCACTTCCCTGCGCCGGCATGACCCGGATCAGGTTCGGAGGGTGTGATCTCAGCCCGCATGGGGCACCCCTAGTGACACCTTTAACTTAGCAAGCGCAGCCCAGTCCGGGGTTCAGCGGCTGAGGCCCGATCAGCGTTGTGGCACGCGCGACCCGCCCGGGGGATGCCGTGCCAGCATAATCAACACATTTGTTAAAGGTTTTGGCGGATGAAGGCTGTAATACTCGCCGGAGGCATGGGAACGCGGATTGCTGAGGAGACCGCCACGCGACCAAAGCCGATGGTTGAGGTGGCTGGAAAGCCAATTCTCTGGCACATCCTAAAAATTTATAGTCATTACGGAATCCATGATTTCATTATCTGTTGCGGGTACAAGGGATATCTAATAAAGGAGTATTTTGCAAATTATTTCCTGCACACCAGCGATGTCACTATCGACATGAATGACAATTCTGTTCAGGTGCACTCTCGTAAGGCGGAGCCATGGAAAGTCACCCTTGTGGACACAGGCGAAACAACGATGACCGGAGGACGCCTAGCAAAGGTGCGTCCCTACCTTGATGACGAGGCATTTTGTTTCACCTATGGTGATGGAGTCTCCGATGTGAATATCGGCAAATTGATTGATTTTCATCGCGAGGAAGGGCGCCAGGCCACATTGACAGCTGTTCAGCCGCCGGGTCGTTTTGGCTCCCTCGCTTTCGAAAGGGGCAGGGTGCTCGCTTTTGAAGAAAAACCCCAGGGCGACGGAAGTTGGATCAATGGCGGATTCTTTGTGCTTGAACCGGACGTCATTGATCTGGTGGATGGTGATCTGTGCGTCTGGGAAAAGCGTCCGCTGCAATATCTCGCGGAAACTGGTCAGCTCTCCGCCTATCACCACCGGGGCTTCTGGCAGCCGATGGATACTTTGCGCGACAAGTTGACATTGGAGGAGCTATGGCAAAGCGGCCAGGCACCCTGGAAGGTTTGGGAGTGATATGGCAATGGTCAGTCCAAAGTTTCGTGTTCCAGATCCCACCTTTTGGAGAGGTCGGCGGGTTTTGCTCACTGGCCACACCGGCTTCAAAGGCAGTTGGCTTGCCCTATGGCTCTCGGAGCTTGGGGCTGATCTCTGGGGTCTCGCCCTGCCGCCGGAACCTGGTCCCAATCTCTTCCAGCAGCTGCACCTGCAAGACCGCATCAACCACCAGATTGGCGATGTCCGTGACGCAACAGGCGTGCAGACGATCGGGGAACAGTGTCAACCGGAGGTGGTGCTGCAGTTGGCTGCACAGCCGCTTGTTCGGCGCAGCTATAGCGATCCCCTCGTCACCTGGGAAACCAATGTCAATGGCACACTCCATGTGCTCGAAGCCTTGCGCTCGCTGCAACAGAGTTGTTCTGCGGTCATGATCACCACTGACAAGGTTTATCGCAATAACGAATGGCTTTACGGCTACCGGGAAAATGACCCACTTGGAGGTCATGATCCTTACAGCAGCAGCAAGGCGGCCGCAGAGATCGCCATCGCCAGTTGGCGTTCCAGCTTCTGTGGACCCCTCCCCCACCAAACCCCCCATTTGCGCATCGCAAGTGCCCGGGCAGGCAACGTCATTGGTGGTGGCGACTGGGCGGCGGATCGCATCCTTCCTGATGCCATGCGGTCCTTAGCCGCGGGCGAGCCGATCGCCGTGCGCAACCCTGACGCCACCCGCCCCTGGCAACATGTGCTGGAGCCCCTCGGCGGATATTTGTTGCTCGCCGAACGATTGACCCAAGGAAATGTGGCCCTGGCTGCAGCGTTTAATTTCGGCCCCCACCTTGAGGCCAATCGCAGCGTGCGGGCCCTGGTGGAGGAGTCTCTGCTCCATTGGCCCGGCCAATGGAACGACCACAGTGATGCCACATCCCCCCACGAAGCCAGTTTGCTTCACCTCGTCATTGACAAAGCCCACCATGAGTTGGGCTGGTCGCCACGCTGGGATTTTGCCACCACCGTGGAGCGCACCGTGAGCTGGTACAGAGAGGTCCACGAAGGTCGGACTTCCGCGCTTGACTGTTGTTTGGCTGACCTTTCGTGTTTTGAGAAGTCAATGACAACCTCTACGCAATCTGCGGTGTTGACAGAGTCATGAAGGATCCAGCCACCCTGCGCGAGGAGATTCTTGCCCTCACACGTGAATATTCTCGTCAAGTCCATGCCCCTTACCGACCCGCCGCGGATTCAGCTCGAAGTCCCTGGCAAGAAGGAACCTCCATTCCCTATGCCGGTCGCGTGTTCACGGAGGACGAAGTTGAAGCGGCGGTATCAGCCACCTTGGATTTTTGGCTCACTCTCGGGTCTGAAGGCATGGCAATGGAACGGGAGCTTGCCAAATTCATGGGCGTGCGTCACAGCCTTTTGGTGAATTCTGGATCGAGCGCCAACTTGGTGGCCATTTCCGCCCTCACCTCGCCAAAATTGTCCAGCGCTCTTCGCCTTCAGCCTGGCGATGAAGTCATCACTGTTGCCGCCGGTTTTCCCACCACCGTTGCACCCATCCTGCAAGTCGGAGCGGTGCCGGTGTTCATCGACGCCGACCCCATTACCGGCAACGCTCGCTGTGAACAGCTCGAAGCGGCGTATAGCCCTGGCAAGACCAAGGCCGTGATGATGGCCCATGCCCTCGGCAATCCCTTTGACCTCGCAACAACCCTGACTTTTTGCCGCAAGTATGACCTCTGGCTGGTAGAGGACAACTGCGACGCCCTGGGCTGCAGCTATTCCATGCCGCGCCAGCTTGCCGAAAGTCTTGGCTTTTCGGAGAATAGTCCAGGGCTTGATGAGGGCCCAGATCGGGTGGTCAGATGGACGGGGACTTGGGGAGATCTCAGTACCCAAAGTTTTTATCCTCCCCATCACCTCACCATGGGGGAAGGTGGTGCTGTGAACATCGTCCGCGACGCCAAACTTAAGGTGATTGCTGAAAGCATTCGCGACTGGGGTCGTGACTGCTGGTGCCCCAGTGGCACAGACAACACGTGCAACAAGCGTTTCGATTGGCAGCTGGGCGAACTGCCGGCCGGCTACGACCACAAGTACACCTACAGCCATATTGGCTACAACCTCAAGCCCCTTGATCCCCAGGCAGCCATTGGTAGGGTTCAGTTACGCCGACTGCCGGAATTCATCGAGGCACGCAAGCGCAATTGGGAGACGCTGCGCCAAGGATTGGCCCGCTTCGAGAACGTGTTCGAATTCGCCCTCCCCACCCATGCCACCGCATGGGATAGCGATCGAGGGTTTTCATGGGATGGGTCCGGCTGCCGCAGTGTGTGCTCTTGGTTTGGCTTCAAGCTCTCCGTCCGGCCTAAGGCTCCTTTCAGTCACACCGAATTAGCCCGGGAACTGGATCAACAGCGTATTGGCAACCGCATGCTCTTTGGAGGCAACCTGCTGCGCCAGCCCGCTTTTGTCGACATCCGCCAAAACCGACCTCAAGCCTTGCGGGTCGTGGGGGAGATGGTCGGGGCGGACGCCTTGATGCGGCAGGCTTTGTTCCTCGGTACATACCCAGGATTGACCGCCGAGATGCTGGATCACGAAATCAATGTGATTGCGGAATTTGTGAACCAATCGGCACGTTTGGCCTCACCTGCCGCCCTTCCCAACCGCGGATGAAAGCTTCCCACTTTATTGCTCAGTACTTGGAAGCGCGTGGTGTGACACACGCCTTTGAACTGGTCGGTGGAATGATCACGCATCTGATTGACTCGTTGAGTCGCCAGACGGCAATTCAAATCGTCTCTTGTCATCACGAGCAGGCGGCGGCCTTTGCCGCTGAAGGCCATGCCCGGGTGTCGGGGATACCGGGGGTAGCCCTGGCGACTAGTGGACCGGGAGCTACAAATTTGCTCACCAGCATTGGAAGTTGTTTTTTTGATTCCACTCCAGCCGTTTTCATCACAGGCCAGGTCAACACCCATGAGCTGAAGGGTGATCGAGGCGTCAGACAGCTTGGCTTCCAGGAAACTGACATTGTTTCCATGGCTCGTCCGATCTGCAAGTGGGTGGTTCAGGTGCATCAGGCAACAGAACTTCCCCTGGCGCTCGACAACGCATTTCGGATTGCTCTAGAGGGCAGGCAGGGGCCATGCTTGGTGGACCTGCCGATGAATGTTCAGGCG
>JBKCVY010000344.1:0-11026 GCA_046317475.1 Cyanobacteriota bacterium
TCCACAAGCACGGCATCGATCCTGATGTCTCTGTGAAGCTCACTGAAAATGAGCTCAAGACCCTCAAGCTCGAAGACCTTGGCACGCGTAAGGATGGACAATATCGGGCGGCCGAAAGCACCTTGATGCAACAGCTCAAAAAAGTTGCCACCGTCGATAAGGTCTATGTGCCGGGAACCAGCAATCTTCCCGCTGCTCTCTCCAGCCAATGATGGCTCCCCACCCATCCATGCAGTGACATTCACGGTGTCCACCCCGTCCTTTTGGTCCTCAAAACCCTGGTGGTGTCAACCATGGTCCATTGTCTTGACAGGAGCCTTGGGGTTGTCCACCGATTGGTTCGCCCACCAGCGGCTTCACCTCCCCCTGTGGATCGCTGTTCCTCTCGGTCTTGGGATCTGCGCCTGGTGGCTGCTTTTTCTTGTGCTCGTGCCCAGCGCCGCTGCCCACGAAGAAGAGTTCACTCCAACAAACCCGAACAAACCCTTGTAATAACTATTACTTATGGTGTAAAATATCTAAGATCAGTCGTTAGGTTTCAGTTTCAATGCGCGATGGCGATTCAGTTCAGACACTGCCACGCTGGCAGACCATCCTTGAATTCGCAATTCTTGCCACCGCGCTGATTATCTCTGCCTTGCTTATATTGAAGGGCGATGGTGTCGTGCCTAAGCCATACATGGATCAACATTTTGTAGAAACAGTCAATCTTCGTCTGCGATTTGAAGAGGGAAATTTCGTATTTCAATATCCGAATCTCATGCATTCGGGTGGGATTACGGCAAGTCTTATTGCTGGTATCTATAAACTGATCATTCCAACCACTCCTGAAACACTTAACTGGCACTTCAAGATCTTTTCGATGGTTGTTTGCTTGACGAGTAGTTTCTACCTCTTGCGAACCGCCATACCTAATTTTCTTGCCCTACGTATTCTTGGTTTTCTAATTATCGCGACATCTGGTTACCAACTTCTGGAGCCCTCCAGTGATGTCATTTCAGCTGCCCTCCTCAATCTTTTTTTTATCGCGGTTCTCCGCCGCTGGCCAAAGCTTTTAGCTGCTTTTTTTCTCGCCACCTTTGCCCTCTGCAAAGTTGAGTTGATTCTTTGTGCGTCGGTGCTTGCCATCCTTTGGTTCGCATGGGAGAGCCATCGGACTTCACCGAAAGCCTTCCTCACGCTGGTTTTTACAGCCCTCATCCTTGGCGTCTACCTGGCACCGACCCTGGTCTTGGCTGGAAGCAATCCACTGTCATCTGACCGCGGCAGCACAGCATTCTTTAGTGCCTATGGAAAGTTCATGCGACACCATCAATTCCAAATGGTGGTGCCCTCTGAAGAAGAAGCCATTCGTCTCATCCACACAACCGTTTTCCGTGATGCCCCATCCTTCAGAGATGTCTTGGCGAAGCATCCCGATCTTTATTTCGATTATCTGGGTGTGTCCGCTGCCAGAAGCCTGCCAAATGTGTTCAAGGTCTTTAAGTTTATGTCTATTCCGTTTTTGTTGGTTTTGACCCAAATCGGCATGATTAAGCAAAATAGGTTTATCCTCCTAGGTGCTGTTCTTGTTGCTAGTTGCATTCTCTTGCCATCTTGGCTGGTCATCTTTGTGCGTATGCGTTATATTGCCAAAGCGTTGCCTTTGGTGACAACGGCCACCATCGCCAGTGCCTACGAACTGGCGTCTCGTCGCAAGCTTCCCCTCACCCTCGTCTGGATCTGCGGTCTGTCGACAGTCCTCTGGCAGGTGCTCTCACTCACTCCTTATCAAGATTAATGGGAGTCTTAAATCAATTCTCTAAACTGAAAGGCATTCAGGCGTGACTCTGAGAGCGATTGATTTGCTTGTGCCCTGCTTGAATGAGCAGGATTCTGCTCCACTACTTCTCAGGGAACTTGCAAACACCATCCAGTCAGTTCATCGTGATTTGCAGGGTGAATTTCTTTTTCGTCTCATCGTTGTTGCTGATGGCAGCACTGACTCAACAGTGACAACTTTTGACCATCTCATTCGGACATCTCCCGACCTTGCCGGTGGCAAAATTATTGAGCTCAGTCGCAATTTTGGCAAGGAGGCGGCTATTTTGGCGGGTCTCAAGAATTGCGAGGGAGACGCTTGCATCATTTTGGATGCGGATCTCCAGGATCCACCATGCTTGATTCCCCGAATGATTAGCGAATGGACTCAAGGCTTCCAAGTTGTGAACGCCGTGCGCAGCGACCGATCCAGCGATACCTATTTCAAGCGCCTCAGTTCCAATGCATTCTATTCAGTTTTTCTAAAACTCAGCAAATTACAGGTACAGTTTAATGCCTCAGACTATAGACTTTTGGATCGAATTGCCATCGAGGCCATCCTTTCCTGTGAGGAGCGCATCCGCTTCTCGAAGGGGTTTTTTGCCTGGGTCGGTTTTCAGCAGAAAAATATCAGCTTTTCTCGCCCCCATCGCAAGGCTGGTTTGACAAAGTGGAATCAATGGAAGCTTTGGAATTATGCCTTAGACGGAATCTTCAGTTTTTCCACTGCTCCCTTAAGAATTTGGAGCTACCTTGGCTTGATGGTCACAATTGCTGCATTCATTGTGGGTTTGGCTGCTGTAATTCGTGTGATTTTTTTCGGTATTGACGTACCTGGCTATGCCTCCCTCTTCTTTGCCGTCACATTCCTGGGCGGCCTTCAACTCATTGGCATTGGCATTCTTGGGGAATACGTTGGTCGCACCTATGTAGAAACAAAAAGACGACCAGTTTATGTCATAAAACATGTGGAGAAGATTGGGTGAAAGCAGCTAGACGGGTATTTAATTTTGGCATTGTAGGCATGCTATCCACGGTCTTACATTTGGTTAGCTTGCTTTTCTTAGTCCGTTTGATTGGCCTGCCAACATCCCTTGCCAATTTGCTTGCCTTCATGATTGCCTTTCTCTTCTCCACAACCGCTCAGCAGCGATTCACATTTGTTGATCGGCTCGATGGTCAACTGCTCAAAAAACGGAGCTTGCTGATTTTATTTCTGGTGAATGCCCTCATGGCCTACCTCCTGGGAGCGGTGGTCAAAGGCCAGATGATCCTTGTGCTTGCTTTTGTACCGGCTGGTTTGAATTACGTGTTGCTGCATTTCTTCTCCGGTCATGCGCGCTTCAAGCGCTGATCCCATCCCACCCCCCCCCCGTGCCCCTCGCAACCGTCTCGTCGCGCAAGGGTTGCATGCGGATGGCCTGGCCGATCCGGAGGCGTGAACCTGGCCCCCCACCACCTCGTCCCAGGCGTCAACGCCCTGGCGAAAGAATGGTTTGAACCCATCTCCGCCGCCCGCCTTTCCCTCGCGCCTGACCCTGCGGGCCTTGCTGACCTTTCCCCCATTCCCCACCCATGGCCCTCGTTCCTCCCCTGTGGCGCAATCGGTCGGAAGCTGGCGCCCAGCTAGCCAAACGCTTTGCCCCCGCGAGCGATTCGACGGCGGCCAACACCCTTCTCCTTGCCCTGCCGCGGGGGGGAGTTCCGGTGGCCGCCGCCATGGCCCGCCACCTGGGGTATCCCTTGGCCACCTGGTCGGTGCGCAAGGTGGCCGATCCCTCCTGGCCGGAGCTGGCCATTGGAGCCGTCGCCGGCGGTGGCGTGGTGGTCTGGCGGGATGGGGGTGAGGGCGGTGATCAGGAGAGGGAACAATGGGCCCGCCGCCAGGGATGGCTGAAAAAAGAGGAAAAGGAACTGGCGCGTCGCCAGGCCCTTTTCGGAGATCCGGACCCGGATAGGCTGCGCGATCGCCACCTGGTGGTGGTGGATGACGGCATTGCCACGGGCATGACGGTGCGCGCGGCCCTGTTGTCATTGCGCCAACAGGGGCCCGCCTCCCTCACCCTGGCGGTGCCTGTGGTCGATCGGGAGGTGGCCCAAGCGCTGCATCCCCTGGTGGATCGTCTGGAGGCCCTGGCGGAGGTGGAGGATCTGAGGGCGGTGGGCCTTTGGTATGGGGAGTTCGCGCAGATGGGGGATGACGAGGTGTTGGAAATCTTGCGAAATGCCCGACCCCGTTCCCGCTGACGGGCCGAAAACGACGCAATGAGCTACCACATCCGTGGTAACTATGCGCCAGATGCATAAGTGATGCATGGGATAGATTGCAGTCTTATTGATGCTGCTATCCAGCCATGCCTCTCACCGGCCCTGATCTGCTTGCCAAGGTCAAGGAACTCGGCGACATTTCCAAGTCTGAGTTGGTTCGCTCCTGTGGTTACGTGAGCATGAAAAAGGATGGGGGCGAGCGTCTGAACTTCACCGCCTTTTACGAGGCTCTTTTGGACGCCAAGGGATTAAGCCTGGGCGACCAGGGCAACGGCTCAGGCAAGGTGGGACGCAAGCTGAGTTACACGGCCACCGTGCAAGGCAATGGCAACTTGCTGATTGGCAAAGCCTATACGGGACTGATGGATCTTCAGCCGGGCGACACCTTTGCCATTAAACTCGGTCGCAAGCAAATTCGTTTGGTCTCCACAGACATGCCGGAGGAGGATTGAACCGTGAATGCGGCCGCGGCCTCCTGCCGCTGCTTCATGGTCCTGGTTCGTTGACGGCAAACAGGGTGGTGCTATTGAGCTCTTGATAACTGGATTCCGCCATTGAATCCACCTGAAATTGCGTCCAGGTGGCAAGTGGCTCCGGTATTTCCCCCACCAGGGGCCACTCGATTCTCTGCCGTCGATAGGTGAGACCCACGCATGTGAGCGCGTGGTCGTCCGCCATCAGGGACCAAAGCACATGCACATCTCCATGCTGATAAGGTAGAGGATTTGGCTGGGGAGGACGGTCAGGCAGATGGCCCGGCAGCGTCTGGATTCGTTTGCGATTTTCCCAGGCCAGATAGCGGCCGTTCTCGGTGGGATAGAACCAGCAGGTTTCGTTGGCGGCCTCCTGCAGGGGATAGCAATCCAAACAAGCAACGTCCTCCACCACCAGCCTCGGACCCGACCCCGAATCCGGTGATGTCTGTTCATGGCCACTGAGGTGGTAGACGCCCAACCAGAGGCTGCGGGGTTCGATGAGGGGCACCAGGGCGTCGCAGATCACTTGCGCCACTCCGTTGTGCAAGACCGGTCGTTCGCCAGCGGCCGACAACCGTCCAGATGCCATCAGGTCGTCCTGGGGGCCATCCGCCGCACCCTGCGGCAAACGGAACAAGCGCAGCTGGGTGCCACTGCGTAGGGCTTGGCGCTGGGCCTCCACAAGATCGTGCCAATTGGAGGCTTCTCGTAACGGGGACGGCTCCCGGCAGACAACAAAAGCGAGCGCATGGAGCATGGGTGGGGATGTCAACGCGTGGCGGGGGTGGCTTCAGGCCAGGTGCTCAGCCAGGAACGGAGCCGCTCCACCTCTGGCTTGTAGCGCGGATCCTCGCGCGCCAGCAGGGCATAGAGCTCCATCGCTTCCACCCCGGCGGCCCGGGCTTCCCGGGGCCGCTGAAGCTGGTGGTTGACCATGGCCAACGTGTTGAGGGCGTGGGCCAGATCGTCCTGATAGCCTCCGATTTCAACGGCCAGGCTGCCGGAGGGGACCGCGGGATTGAGGGAACGCATCAATAAAATGGATTCTTCCAAGCGGCGCCTGGCCTGGAGGGCGTCTCCGGTTTTCGCATGGGCGTGGCCGAGCCGGCTCAAAGCTTTGGCCCAATCACCCTTGAGTTCGGGATGGAGGCGGGCCAAGACGCCAAGGATGGCTTCCGCCTCCTGGGCGGGAGCTGTCGCTTGATCCCATTGGCCTAGCAGGTCGGCCACCTGGCTGAGATTGAGCAGGGAGCCGGCCAAACCATGCCGCAGGGTCAGATTCTCCGGAACTTCGCCCGCCAGCTGCCGCCCCAGGGCCACCGCCGTCTCCAAATCCTGGCGGGCTTCCTTGGGACGCTCCAGGGCAACCAGCAGGCTGGCCCGCAAATTCAACACATCCATGCGCTGTGCCCCCAGCAATGGGTCATTTCCCGGAGCGGTTGGATGGAGGCGCACCAACAGGTCCGCGAGAGGCAATGCCTCCTCGGGCCGGTTGGATTCAAAGTACAGCAGGACCAAATTGCGCAAGGGCCGTTCCAGTGCCGCGGCAGTCCCGCCTGCTTGGCTGGAGGGATCGGAGCGATACAGCGCTAACGCCTCGGCCGTGGGAGGGATGGCCTCCTCCTTGCGACCGAGCCGGATTAGCACCACGCCAAGGTTGTGCAGCGAGGCCGCCAACTTGAGTCGCTGGCTGGGATCCTGGGCCACCAGCTGGCGATGGCTCTCCACCGACCGCCGCTGGACCTGGAGCGCCTCCACGTACTGGCCCAATCCATAGAGGGCACCGGCCTGGTCCTCCAGCATCCTGGCCCGTTCCTGAAGGCTTGGTTGCGCGCCAGGTCCAGGCCCTGGCTCAATCCAGGCGGGCGCGGGAGCCATGGGTTCCGTTGTGGCCTCCTGGCGCACGATCCCCAGGGCGCTGACCGGAGAGAGCATCAGGACAGCGCAGAAGCTGAGGAGGGACGGGTGAACCAAACCGTGGTGCCGGCGTGCCAGGGCCATGACGGGGAATGGGACCAGGACAACACCCTGGAGCCTGTTCCCTCTCTAGCCAAGCACGGGCCCAATGGGGGAGGAGGCTCCCCTTCGGCAAGATTTGGTGACGCGGGCCTACCCGACGCCCACCCACGGCATGGAGCAAAAATGGCGGAAGGCGTCAGCGGTTGCGCTGTAGTGAATGTCACCAAATCCTGTGAAACAAGATTGCGCTTCTCGTCTAAACATGTCCAACAGAAGTGGAAGAAACTTCAGAGGTTTAGCGTGGCTAGTCTGGTGAGATTCATGTCCCGAATGGCTCCTCCTTCCCCCCATGCTTCAGCGGCGGTTGGCAATCAACGGCAGATCGACGCCATTGAATTGCTGCTCCAGGACCTTGGCTCGGTGGATCCACAACTCCAACATCGCGCGTCCTTCCAAAGCTGCTGGCGGGAATTGTCGCAACTGCGGGGAGAACTGGTCTCTCTGCTGCTGTCGCGCAAACGTCTCATGCGCGACGCCACGGCCCAATCGGCCCCGCACTCACGCGCTGGCGACTAGGCGCTGTCGCACCAACACCACCCGGTCGTCAATGAGTTGGCGCGCCTCCCGCAAGCTGCCGGCCCGCCCCATCGGCAAGCCGCTGGAATGGCGGACGGCATAGGGCCGCAGGCGGTGGGATCGGCCCAGGTCCAGTCGGACAATGCATCCCCTGTGTCGCCATTCGCCTTGAAGGGTGGCCTCCACCAGTGCGGGAGCATCGCTGTGCATGGCCTGGTGGCAAAGGAACGGACGAATCCATCCTCAGTGAAGCGACAGCGTGGCCTTTGGCCAGTCGTCGTTACACGCTGCAGGGATTCCTCCATGCCTGAGTAGACAGAGACCAGTCACCGACCTCCCATGCCCTATCAGCACCTGCTGGTACCCAGCGATGGCAGCCAGCTGTCCGCCAAGGCCCTGCAGCAGGCCATCGCCTTGGCGAAGGCGCTGGGCGCGACGCTCACCGTTCTGAATGTGCAACCACCCCTGCCCGTTCCCCTGATCGGCATGGGCGACATGCTGGATCCCGCCACCGTTGCGAGTTTGAGCGCCACCGCCGCCCAGGAATCGGAGCGGATCGTGCGGGAGGCCAAGGACCAGGCCGCTCGGGAGGGGTTGGTGGTTGGGGGTGAAGTCGTCAAGCAGGAGTTGACCTATCGGGCCATCGTTGATGCCGCGAACCGCCTCGGATGCGACCTCATCGTGATGGCCTCCCATGGCCGCAAAGGTCTGACGGGCCTCTTGCTGGGCAGCGAGACCCAGCGCGTGCTACTGCACGCCTCCGTGCCCGTGCTCGTGGTGCGCTGACCCCGGGGCGGTCTTCCACCCGGGGAGATCGCTTCGACCTGAACGAGACTTGCCAAGGGCATTCCTTGGTCCATTCGCCCCACCTCTGACGCCCCCATGACCCGAGAACGTGATCCCTTCCAGATCCCCAGGGCGGGGCTCGAAGCAGCGCCCCTGGCTGGCCTGGCGGCATGGAAGCTCACCACCTCCTCGACGCCCCTGCCCCCCCGGCAATTGGTGACCGAAGCCACTCTGGCCGGCATGGTTGTTTATGCCGCCTACCAGGCCCTCCTGAGTGGCCTGCGCAGCGAGGGATTGGTGCGTCGCGGCGTCTTGACCCGCCCCGCCCAGGCCCGCGTCATCCTCAGCACGGTGTGGGAAGCGATGAAGGAGGGGACGGCGGTGGGCTTGGTCCTGAGCTTGGTCCTCCTCGTCTTCCCCTGGCTGGCCCTGCCCCTCACCCTCCTGGGGGCCGTGGGGATGGGAAAAGCCTCACTGGATCTCTTCCATGCCTTTTGGGATGGTTTGAGCGCCACGCAACAACGCCAGCTCCACGCGGCGGCCTATGAGGCTGGTGTCAATCTCCATCGCCTGCTTGGCGGAAGCGCGAGGGGATCCCTCAATTTGCCGGAATAAGCGACCTGGCTGCCGCCCGATCCAACAGCCAGGCGCGGTGCAAGTCCCGCGCTTGGATCTGATAGCCCAGGCGCCGTGAGGCCATGACCAGTTCCTGGCGACTGCGGCAGTGGCGCAGGCTCCGTCGGATCGCCGGGTCCCGCTCCGCTTCCTCCACGAGACGCTCCAACTCGCTCCAGCACATGGGCTCCCCCCCGTGGTTCCCAGCTTGACAACGCTCTCCGCGATGCACCGCATGGGGTGGGAATCGTCAGGGAATGGCAACGGGAAGGCGGTTCCGTCGCTGCCGCGGCCAACCTTGTGGATGGCAAGCTGCTGGGGTGGTCGGTCCCCGCCGCGCCCGCGGCGTTTTCATGCTGTTTCACATTTGCCACCGGCTCACGTACACCTACGGCCGACCGGTCTTCCTGGAGCCAATGACCCTGCGGCTGACCCCGCGCCAGGACGCCAGCCAGCGGCTTCTACATCACCATCAGGCCCTTGATCCCTCCCCGGCGGGCCTCAGCCACGTGGTGGAACCGGATGGCACGGACGCCACCGTGGTTTGGTTTAACCGCACCCATGAAGCGTTGACGATTGAGATGGAGGCCATCGTGCAAACCCTGCGCGACAACCCCTTCGATTGGATCGTGACCGATCCTGGAGCGCGGACCCTGCCCGCCACCTATGGCGAGAGTGAGAACCACTCGCTGGCCTCCTATCTGGGAGCCAACCCTGATCAACGGGACGTTCAGACCTGGGCCCAAACCCTTGCTGACGCTGTGGAGGGCGACTCAGCCGCCTTCCTCAGCCACCTGGCGGATCAGATTCACCATGGATTCGACCATGTGGGTCGTCCGGACGGGGCTCCGTTCACGCCGCTGGAAACACTTCAGCAACGGCGCGGCGCTTGTCGCGACACGGCCATGCTGTTTGTCGAGGCCTGCCGCGGCGTCGGTCTGGCCTCCCGTTTCGTCAGCGGCTACTCCATGCATCACCCGCCAGAGGTGAGCGAGCACGAACTCCATGCCTGGGCGGAGGTGTATCTGCCGGGGGCGGGCTGGCGCGGCTATGACCCCAGTTTGGGCCTGGCGGTGGCGGACGGCCACGTCGTGCTGGCGGCCACTCCGGACCACCGGCTCGCGGCCCCGGTGAGCGGCCACTTCCGCGGAACGGGTGCCAGCTCCGAGATGCGCTACGACCTCACGGTGCGGGCCGCGGACTCCCTGGACGATCTCGGCGTGCGTCCCCCCATCGACACCACGGCCCTGCCAAGGGCCTAAAGAAGAGCACCAGGAGAGGCCATGGCATCGTCGTCCTTGCTCTCCACATTGCTGCTGTTGTTGGCCGGGGTGTCCATCGCCCGCCTCAGCGCGGGGCACTTGGCCCGCTGGTCCGTGCCCGCGATTGTTTTGGAACTGGTGGTGGGCGTGGTGCTGGGCAACACCGTGCTGCCCTTTGCCGCCGTGGCTCCCCTCAGCGGCTTGACGGAACTCGGAGTGCTCACCCTGTTTTTTCAGGTGGGGCAGGAGGTACGGGGGGATCTGCTGGCCTCGCGACGGGCCACGATCCTGCGAACCGTGGCCCTTAGCGCCCTGGTGCCCCTCCTGGCCTATGGGCCCATGCGCCAAGGCTATGGCCTCTCGCCAGCCGCCACCCTGCTTACCCTGGCGGCCCTCAGTGCCACGGGAACGGGCGTCACCCTGCGTCTGCTGGCCCAACGCCACGCCCTCACCACCCCATCCGGTCGGCTCCTGGTGGGCGTCTCCGTGCTGGACGACCTTCCCGCCATTGCCCTGCTCACCCTCGCCACCCTGACCGGCGGCGGCGGCGGCGCCTCCGGCGGGGGAGTGGTTTGGCCTGGGCTGCTGATGGGCATGGCGGCGGCGGCCATGAGCTGGTGGGGGACGGGCCTGTGGGCGCGGCATCGCCCTGAACGTCCCGAAAGTCCGCTGGCCCTGTTGATCCTGCTGATTAGCTGCGCCTGGGTGGGGCAGGCGAGTGGGCTCACCTCCCTGCTGGGGGCGCTTTGGGCTGGCGTGTTGCTGAACCGCCTGCGGGGGGGTGGCGGCGACACGGGGGGCGACGCGGTGGGTGACGCGGGGGAGGCTGAGGCCCAGGGCGGAGGCCACCAGGGCACGTTTGAAATCATCACGGAAGTCTTTTTGCCGCTGTACTTCATCAGCGTCGGCATGCGGCTGCCCTTGGCGGCCCTGCTGGAAGCCCGGGCCTGGGAATTGTCCCTTGGGCTCATCACCCTGGCGCTCCTCACCAAAGCCGCCTGCGCCCTGGGCATTGGGCGGCGGGATGTGGCGGCTGGTGTGGACCGGGCCACGGTGGTGTACGGGCTGATGCCGCGGGGGCTCCCCGGATTGGTGTTTGCCACCACCGCCAAGCAAGCGGGGGTGATCAATGCGGAGGAGTTTTCCGCGGTGGTGGTGATGGTGGCCGTTACCACCGTGGCGGGCCTGATGCTGCTCGACCGCCGGCTGCAGACCCTGGCGGCCCGATCGGGGTCATCCGCACGAACTCGGTTCGGGGATCCGAAGGACAACGGAACAGAATGT
>JBKCVY010000345.1:0-4548 GCA_046317475.1 Cyanobacteriota bacterium
GTGTTCATCAATGAGGCGGCCTATGAGGAGAAGGGCATTGCCCTGAGCCTCACGCAGCGGGAGGCTTGGCCCCTGGCCAGCGCCTGGGGGGACGCGCTGGTGGCGTTGCTGGCCTGACGCGAGGCAGACGGGCAAGGGCAACGGCGGCTCCCTTCCTGGGGGTGGAGGGGCCAGACCCCCCTGGTTGGGGCCTGGCACCTCTACGGGAGGGTTATTTCACGGAGGCGAAATCCGGATAGGCCTCCATGCCATGTTCGCCAATGTCGAGCCCTTCCATTTCTTCCGGCTCGCTGACGCGGATTCCTCCGTAAAACGCCCCGAGGACCTGCCAAAGAATCAGGGACGAGACAATCGAAAACACCGCAAATGCAAGAACCCCAACGATCTGGATGCCCAGCTGGGTGAAACCGTGACCGGTGAGCAAGCCTTTGTCGGTATTGAACAGACCCACGGCCAATGTCGCCCACATGCCACAGGCGCCATGCACGGAGAAGGCACCGACGGGGTCATCAATTTTCAGGGAATCGATGAACAACACGGAAAACACCACCAACACGCCCGCGATGAAGCCCACAATCCAGGCGGCGGGCATGGAGTAGCCATCACAACCGGCGGTGATGCCCACCAATCCCGCCAGGATTCCATTGATGGTCATCGTCAGGTCGGGCTTGCCGCCGACAAGCTGGCTGGTGAGGGTGCCGGAGATGCCACCGGCGGCTCCGCCCAGGGTTGTGGTGACAGCGATGTAGGGAACTTCAGGGGCCATGGAGAGCCAGGATCCGGGATTGAAGCCATACCAGCCGATCCACAGGATGAGGCAGCCCAGGGTGGCGATGGCCAGGTTGTGGCCGGGGATGGCCTGGGGCTTGTCCCCCATGAACTTGCCGATGCGGGGGCCAAGGATCAACGCGCCCACCAAACCCGACCAGGCGCCAAAGGAATGGACGACGGAGGAGCCAGCGAAATCAATGAAGCCCAGTTTGTTCAACCAGCCCTCACCCACATTCCACTGCCAAGACCCAGAAATGGGATAGAGGATGCCGACAAGAACGAGAGAAAAGATCACAAAGGGAGCAAACTTGATTCTCTCCGCCACCAAGCCAGACACGATGGTGGCAGCCGTGCCGGCAAAGGCGGCTTGAAACAGAAAATCAACGCTGGGAACAAGCTTGCCTTCCTTGACCATCTCTGGCGTCACAGTTGGGTCAAAGAAAACCCCACCGAATTTCAGCCAGCCAGGCACGACCCAGTCAGCGTTATACATGATCTTGTAGCCGATAAACCAGTAGGCCGTCACGGCCAAGGCGAAAACAATCAGGTTTTTCGCCAGGATATTGACGGCATTTTTTTGCCGGCACATTCCAGCTTCCACCATGGCGAAGCCGGCATTCATAAAAATGACCAGCACCGCGCAGATCAACAAAAACATGTTGTTCGCCAAAAAGGCTGGCGTCAGCTCGGGCAAGTCGGCGGCTTTGGCGGCGAGGTTGAACAGGCCCAGGCCAAGCAGAGCGACGGGTACGCAGGCCAGCCAGGTGAGTCTGGGCGTGGAGGAGAGGCCGCGCAGGCGAGAGAGGAGTTCAGCGGGGGCCTCTCGCAGGCTTCGGGAGGGCAGCGCGACTGGCTGCCTCCGCCGCGGAGCGGGGGAAGGGGGTGTCATGGGTGACAAGGTGATGAGCGCAAGCTGTCTGGGTGTCGCGGGAACCGGGGGACCCAAACAGCCGCTGTGACGATGGGCATTGTTTGGGGACAATCCCCTGGAGTTTTGTATCTCAAGCGACGCATTGGCGGGGCCTTTGACGCGGCCCACCCTTGTTGAGCCGACGAAGGCGGCGCCAGGGATGCCCCCACGTCTTGCGGCGGTTGCATCGCCGCTGCCCAGGGGGAGGCCGGACAGGCCCGACTCCATCAAGATAAAGAATTATGACAGATGTTTCAAAAAGTCCACCATGAACAGAATGGCTGAATAGATCTGGAATTAGCGATAACCCACCAATGGCCAATTCCTTGCGCTATCGCGGCGTGTCCTATGACCCCGCCGCCCACGAGCAGCCCTCCGACCGTCCCGTGACCCACACCTATCGCGGCCGCGCCTACCTGGCTCCCCTCCACCATCTGGTCGATCCCACCCCCATCCAGGAGGAGCTTCGCTATCGGGGCCATGGTTACCGCAGCCATCGGAGTCAGGGGCGCGACAGCTGAGGGGAGGCGGCCGTTCCGCGCCCCCTCCGTTCCCAAGACGCCCGTCTGTGAAGCCCCTGGGCTGCCCTTCCTTGGGGGCCCAGGGGTTTCCTGGTGGTGCTCAGCCCTCAGCCGCACACAAAGGTGTTCTGCTCCTTGGTGCAGGGCAGGTCGGTTTTGGTGCCATCCGCCCAGTAGATGCGCAGACGATCGTCCTCCGTGTCCATCCGCAGGGTGAGGGATTTGATGACGCCCGCTGGCGGCTTGCCGGCTTTGTCGGCACCGTCTTCGGCGCGCAGGGAGAGCTTGTTGAGCCGCTGCTCGAGCTGCTGAATCTTCAGATCCACCCGGTCCAGGCGCTGGCTCTCGGGGCTGGGCCCCCGCTGGCAGCCCCCCGCCGCCAGACCCGCCAGCAGCAGGGCTGCCAGTGGCGCCAGGTTTCGCGAGAAGGCCCTTTGGACGGCCAGGCCGCCGTTGCCGCGTGACAGGGGTGGAAGGGGGGGAACGGCTGGGGGCATCACGGGAGACCGAACTCCCCCCCTCCTAGCCCCCGCCCGGTCTTCGGGCCAGCCCATGGGGGCCATCAAGGTGGGCGTGGTGGTTGTGTCTTATCCCCAATTGAGGGGGCGCCCAGGGGCACCCGGCGGCGCGGGGAAGGCGTTTCCCCAAAACATTGAGCGCCTGCGGCGCGTGGGACCAAACAGCCAACAGCCCTGCGCCAACAGCCCCATCCTGCAGACCTCCCCCCTCCTTGAGGAGGGCTCCAGATCCCTGAGCACCGCGCCCCCCTGTGGAAAAAGGGCAAAGCCGAAAAGGGACCAAGGGCTCAAGGGATGGAGGGCCAAGAAGGCAATCCTGGGGGGAGGCAGCAGACGCGGAACCCAACGTTGTCGTCGAGGTCGGCCGGGCGGTAGCCGTCCCGGTAGGCCGAGCGGCAGTCGTGGGGCTCATTAAACCAGGAGCCGCCACGCAGCAACCTCATCTTCAACCGCCCGGCGGCTGCCGCTTCCTCCCGGGGGCTGCCATCGAGCGGCCCACCCACGGAGGAGGGGGGCCAGACAGCCGCGCACCATTCCCACACGTTTCCATGGAGGTCCGCCAGACCCCATTCGTTCACCAGCCCGCTGGTCCCCACCGGCGCAGGTCGCCGCAGGGAGCGCCCTGCCCGGCCACCTGGATAGACGTAGTTGGGACTGGCGTCGTAGTTGGCCCAGGCGGGGTCCAGCGTCTCGCCGAAGTGGAAGGGGGTGGAGGTGCCCGCGCGGCAGGCCACCTCCCACAGGCTCTCGCTGGGTAGCGCTAGTCGCGGGGGCTCCCCCTCCCCACCAAACCCCAACGCCGCGCCTTGCCCCGCCAGCCAGCGGTTGAGCCGCTTCAGCCACTCCTGGCTGTCGTGCCAGTTCACGCTTTCAACGGGCAGGTCGGCGCCCTTGTGCTGTGAAGGATCCGGATTCAGCTCCCGATCCCCCTCCCGTTGGTGGTCCTGCCCCGCCAGGGTGCGCCACTGGGCCTGGGTGATCGGAAAACGAGCCATGGCAAAGGTGGGCGCCGTCACCTGGCGTTGGGCCTCCATCTCCACCCCCGCCGCTTCCGGCCGGTGGCCGTAGGCGTCGCGCCCCACCTCCCCCGGTGGCGGACCGATGGTGGTGCTGCCGCTCGGGATCTTCACCACCTCGAAGGGCAGCCCGCCGGCCGGTGCCCATACCGATGGGCCACCAGCAGCACCTAGCCATCGGCCGCCGCCACATCGGCCAGGCATTTGTCTAGGGCCCCTGTTCAAAATCCGCATCCTTCTCCATGCACTCCACGGCAAAGCCAGCCCGCTCCAGGGCGAGCTTCAGGGAGGCGCGGCGGGCCTCGCGGTCGGCAAAGGTGGTGGAGACGTAGATCGACCGCAGCATCGCCATTGCGGACGGAACAGCCGAATTGACCCAAGCTTCCCCTCATTTCTGTCCAGCCGGTGGGGCGGGGGGTGGGGGCGCAGGCCGCGGGCTCAGGGCCCCAACTCCCAGGCCCCCAGCCGCCAGCCGGCCATCAGCTCCGCTGATGTGTCCCATCACCAGGCCTGATCCACAGGCTTCTTCACAAAACCCGCAACACTCCGTTACAGTCATGAGCGACGGAGGCCTGACGGTTTTCCGTCCTTCCATCCGTCCCGCTCCAGGGGCGGCTTCCACCGGCCTCCGGGCCTTCAGAAGCTGGTTTTGGAGCATTCGACAACCTTTTCTGTTCTCATGACCGCCACTCTCCAACAGCGCTCCGGCGCTTCGGCGTGGAATCAGTTTTGTGAGTGGGTCACCTCCACCAACAACCGCCTCTATGTGGGCTGGTTCGGCGTGCTGATGATCCCCACCCTGCTGGCCGCGA
>JBKCVY010000346.1:0-7633 GCA_046317475.1 Cyanobacteriota bacterium
ACCTTGGATGGTGACCAGGGGGTGCTGAGGGGGCTAGACGGTCAGGAACTCGGAAACAATGTCCTCTGACAAGCTGGCGATGGGTCCACTTGCCACAATGCCGCCCCGCTGCATGGCGTAATAAAAATCCGCCTGGCGAACAAAATGCAGGTGTTGCTCCACCAAGAGCACACTGATGCCCGTATCTTTCATGATGCGTTGAACAGCCCGTTCGATGTCAAGGATGATGGAGGGTTGAATTCCCTCCGTCGGTTCATCCAGCAACAGCAATTTTGGCTTACCCAGCATTGCCCGAGCTATGGCCAACTGTTGTTGCTGCCCACCAGAAAGGTCGCCGCCTTTACGATTCAAAAATTTTTCAAGAATCGGGAACAGGTCAAAAATCAAAGGGTCGATGTGACGATTTTTTCCCATTCCCCCTGGCAGAGCTTCCATACCTAGTAATAAGTTTTCCCTTACGGTCAGCTGGGGAATGATGTCACGTCCTTGGGAAACGTAGCCAATACCTGAACGGGCCCTCTGATAAGGAGGCTGCTGCTGCAAGGAAACACCTTCAAAGTCAACAGTGCCGCTTTTTTGCTGCAACAATCCAATAATGGACTTGAGAAACGTAGTTTTCCCAACCCCATTACGCCCAATTAGGCACACCATTTCCCCTTCGGCAATATGCAGGTCGACATTGCGAAGAATATGGCTTTCGCCATAATATACATTCAAGCCTGAAACCCGAAGGATAGCTTTGCTCTGCGTGGTGGCAACAGGTGAAGAGGAGCGTGACATGGCAGCGATAGAAGGAGGATTAGGGGTTGAAAAGTTCGGAATTAGAAGATTAGGGGTTGAAAGATTAGGTGTTGGATGGTAAGTGGCTGGGGGTGGGGAGCAGCTTCAGGGTGAAAAAGAAGCGTTGGCAGAACTCCTCAACAAGTCAATCGCGGTAGCATCGAAACCCATCGTGTCTGCAAGAGCCAGGGCTTGCGAGAGGATCGCAAGGGTAACGAGGTCTCAACCGAGGGTGGTGAACGCAGTTCCAAGAATCGGATCGAAAGGGAGGGAAGAATTAAACGAACAAAACAAGGAAAGTTGTCAAGCTGGCCGGGAGAACAAGGGCAGGTCAAAACCAATAAATCAAAGGGTCAACGGGTCAACGGGTCAAAGGGTCAAAGGGTCAAAGGGTCAAAAGGAAAAATAAGAAGGAGAAGAACAAGGAACGGGGTAAACATTGGAAATCAACTCACATCCGGATGCCCAAGATCATCCGTCGAGAAATGAAAGAGTGTAAACATCTAATCCTGTGATTGGCCAAGATAAACTTCGATCACTTTCGGATCACTTTTGACCGTCTCCAAAAGGCCTTCTGTTAACACGCTGCCCTGATGGAGCACGGTGACGGGTGCGTTCAGATCGCGAATGAATTCCATGTCGTGCTCAATGACAACGACTGTGTGTTCGCCGTCCAGGGATTTGATCAAATCAGCCGTGCGAGTGGTTTCCTCATCTGTGAGACCAGCCACCGGTTCATCCAAAAGAATCAGCTGGGGGGACTGGGCCACCACCATGGCGATGGCCAACCACTGCTTCTGGCCGTGGGAGAGGGATCCAGCTGGACGACGCGCGTACGGCGCAAGACCAACGTAATTCAGGAGCCGGTGCACCTCATCCCTGATGGAATCAGGTAATTTGTCCGTGAAGAGGCCAAGGGGATTTTTGACGGGGACAGCCGCGAGCTCCAGGTTACGCAATACGTTTAGGTTGTCAAACACCCTGGGAGTTTGAAATTTTCGCCCTATTCCCAATCGAGAAATCTTCTGTTCGGAAAGTCCCTTCAGGGGTTGTCCACGGAACGACACTGAACCTTTGGTGGGTCTAACCTTACCGGTAATGACATCGAGAAAAGTAGTTTTTCCTGCGCCATTGGGACCGATGATTGATCGCAGTTCCCCTGGCAGCAGACGGATGGATAGATCAGTAAGGGCATAGAAGCCATCAAAACTGACGCTGACGTCAGTCATCTCAAGTAGTGGGGCAACAGCCATGGCAGGTGGTACGTGGGGGAATGATGAAGAGTTACTTTTTTCCACTCGTGGATGCGGACATCTCTTCGATCACAACTGGATCCTGATCCAACTGTGGGTAGGTTGCTGTTGTGGGGACGACGCCGAAGGCAGCAAGAAGCCTTGAGAAACCGCCATTTTTAAACCAACCATAGATGCCATCAGGCATCAGAACAACGACAAAGATGAAGAGAGCACCCTGGACAAAAAGCCACATTTCTGGAAGTGCTTCACTGACAAGACTGCGCAAATAATTGACAAGAACAGCCCCGATGATTGGACCGATCAATGTGCCTCTCCCACCAACAGCAACCCAGATGACCATTTCGATGGACATGGATATGGTCATGAACTGTGGGGAAACAATTCCAGATTGCACAGTATATAGAGCACCAGACAAGCCGCAAAGAGCTCCAGCGACAACAAAGACAATTGTTTTGAAGGGAACGGGGTTATAGCCGGTAAATCTCAAACGAAGCTCATCGTCGCGAATGGCGACCAATGCATCCCCAAAACGACCGTTCGTAAAATAGCGACAAATCAGAAAAACGATTGGCAACAAAAGAACCGTTAACCGGTAGAGCCAAAGTTGCATTTCCGGCGAACCAACCAGAAGACCAAAGAGTTCAGTGGTGCTGGTTTTCAAGCCGTTGGTACCATTAATCAACTTTTGCTGGCCATTAAAGAAGTGATAAAACACCATCAAGGCCGCCTGGGTAATGATAGAAAAATAAACACCTTTAATGCGATTCCTGAAAATCAAATACCCCACAAAGCCCGCAATGATTGCAGGCACGAGCCATAGCGCAACGAGTGTGAAGGTGGGCGACCAAAACGGCTGCCAGAAGAAAGGCAATTCCGCCACACCATAGTTTTCGAAGAACTTAGGAATACCGTTACCACCAGCCTCACTTTTTGTATTCAGCATTAAGTACATGGCGGAGGCATAACCACCAAGAGCAAAAAAGATTCCCTGGCCCAGGCTCAAAAGGCCCGTGTAGCCCCAAATCAGATCAATCGCAAGGGCCGTAATAGCCAAAGCAAAGTATCGACCAAAAAGATTGAGACGAAAATCATCCAGTATCAGCGGCAGTATAAAGAGAGCCACCGCCAAAAGGATCCAGGGAGTGAGCTTGCGGAGGAGTTTCAAAGCCGGATCTCAGAGAGAGGGGGGAAAAAATGTGGAGGGAAGCTTGTGGAGTGGAAGGAAATTTAATTTTCAACAGATCTGCCTTTCTGAGGGAACATGCCATTCGGCTTAAACTGAAGAAATACGATAATAAATATAAAGACCAAAACCAAGGACATGCTTGTTGTGGCAAAGAATTCGACAAATGACTTAACTGCTGGCGAAAGATTGGGAAAAACAATCAGCAAGGACCCTGAACCAATGACAGATTGGATGATGCCAAGCAGCAAGGAGGCCAAAACAGTGCCCAATAGATTGCCCACACCCCCCAAGACAATCACCATGAAACAGGACACGATGTAGGCGGCCCCCAGGTTGGGACCGACAGATCCCAGCAAGGTAATGGCCGCACCCGCAACCCCAGCCAACCCGGAGCCGAGGGCAAAGGTAATGCTGTCAACGCGATCTGTTGGGATGCCAAGACAATTACTCATCTGCCGGTTTTGGGTGACCGCTCGCATCCGCAATCCCCAAACACTCTTATTCAAGAACCAGAAGGTTGCAATCAACAATATGGCTGAAAGTAAGATGATGAATATACGAATACCGGGAAGTTCGATTCCAGCAATTTTGCCCCAGCTCCCCTGCAACCATTTGGGGGCCGTCACGTCAATGTTGCGAGGACCAAACCAGGCCGAGGCGAGGGGACGGATCTTGGCCAGCCAAGTGGCGATGGCAATACCTACAAGGGCCGATCCCAACCAGCTCAACCCATTGATGTATGGAAGTGTTGGCTTGTCCTGAAGGCGGCTTTGCAGGAGCTTGCTGGCAAACCAACCAATGGCCACAGCGACCAGGATGCCAATCAGCATGGCGGTGGAGACACTTCTAACAAGCTGGATCAGGATTAGGCTGACGCCCCAAGTGGCCAAAAGCGTTTCCAAAGGACGACCATACAATTGACGAATCAGAGTTCTCTCGAGCATGGCTCCTATCAACGCCGTAACGATGAAGGAAAAGACGAGGGCGATTGGGAAATAGAGATCGAAGAGAATTCCCCCCATCGGCTTAAAGATGCTTTGAACCACATAGGTCACATAGGCACCGATCATCAAAAACTCACCGTGGGCCAGGTTGATCACACCCATTAGGCCGAAGACGATGGCCAATCCAGTTGCAGCCAAAAGCAGAACAGATCCGATGCTGAATCCATCCAAGATCTGAGAAAAAAAGAGCTCCATATCGAAGACTCGATGGGGATGAGGGAAAGGGTTTGGGGTATAAATTGCCAGATCACAAACAAGAAAAAAAGGTGACTCCGCTATCGGAGTCACCCCAATGATCACATTCTGAACTTGCCAGCGTCAGGGCGGTTTTGGGTCCAATCGCAGGTATAACCTTTGGTTTCGGGGACGAATTGATTCCAGGGAATCGGTGGAATCGCCGTTTTTGAATCGTAGAGAATCTTGAATTGACCAGTGGCTTCAGCTTCGCCAATCAACACCCGTTCGGAGGTGTGATGATTGGGGAACATCTTGATCTCCCCTTGAGGCGCGGCGAAAGAGATGCCGATCATGTCCTTGCGAACTTTGTCGAGATCTTCAAATGTGCCTGCTTTTTCAACGGCATTCTTCCAGAGATAAACCATGTTGTAAGCCGATTCAGCGGGATCACCCGTCACCCGATCCTTGCCGTACATGGCCTGGAAGTCAGCCGTGAATTTCTTCGAGGCTGGCGTATCCAGACTCATGAAAAAGTTCCAAGCCGCATAGGTTCCGTTAGTATATTCAGGGCCTATCTGACGAATTTCCTCTTCCGCAATCGAGAAGGACATGATGGGATATTTCTTGGGGTCGATGCCAGCGGCCTTGAATTGCTTGAACAGAGCCACATTGGAATCACCGTTCAAGGTGTTGATGATGATGCCACCATCGGGGTAAACCTTTTTAATTTTGGCAATGATGGGAGCCACTTCCGTATTGCCAAGCGGGATATAATCTTCACCAACGGTTTCACCACCACGGGCTTTCATCTGTTCTTTAATGATGGTATTAGCCGTGCGCGGGTAAACGTAATCCGAGCCAACCAGATAAACTTTCTTGCCAAATTTAGGACCAAACTCCTTCAACAACCAATCCACCGCTGGCTCAGCCTGCTGGTTGGGAACGGCACCGGTGTAGAAGATATTCTTAGAACATTCCTGCCCTTCGTACTGAATTGGATAGAAGAGCATGTGGTTTTTCGCTTCGAATACTGGAAGCATGGCTTTGCGGCTGGCGGATGTCCAGCCACCAAAGACAACGGCCACCTTGTCGGAATCGATCAACTTTTGAGCTTTCTCTGCGAAGGTCGGCCAATCAGAGGCTCCATCTTCGGAGATGGCAACAATCTTGTAGCTTTTGCCACCAACCTTGATCCCTCCGGCTTCATTGATTTCCTTGATCGCCATCTCTTCCACCTCCTTGAGGGTGGTTTCAGAGATGGCCATTGTTCCACTCAGGGAGTGAAGAATCCCGACTTTGACCTCGCCGTCAAATTTGCCGCCTCCCCCTTCGCCGCCACAGGCAGCGAGTGAAAGTGTCAGGCCGAGTGCGGTAACACCACTGATCCACTGACGCGTGGAGAAGTGCTGTGCCAGAGGCTTCATGAAAGGGCTCCAAAAAGGAAGGGGCTGGATGCCCCCGGACAGGGCATCACTCAAAATCCCTAAAAATTCGGGATCAAGGTGAAAATTATCGAGTTGATCCCGGATCGCCTGGTAACAACCACGACCATTCCCGAATCTCTGAGGGCTTTCTCAGCGTTTGAAGATGTGTGGCGACTGGGCTGTCAAGAAAAGAGACGACAATTAACAGGCCCCACTGGAAGGGGCGCCGGGCAACTGGCGCAAGAGAAACGCTTCCACTTGATCGAGCCCCTCGCCACGCCGCAGATCGGTGAAACACCAGGGTCGTCCTGGCCGCATGCGGGTGGTGTCGCGCTCCATGACGTCCAGGGATGCCCCCACCATGGGCGCCAAATCGATCTTGTTGATCACCAGGAGATCACTGCGGGTGATGCCGGGGCCTCCCTTGCGGGGGATCTTGTCCCCCGCGGCCACATCAATCACATAGATGCACAGGTCGACCAGCTCGGGGCTGAAGCTGGCAGCCAAGTTGTCGCCACCGCTTTCCACCAGCACCAGGTCGAGCCCGGGGAAGGCGGCTTCCAGCTCCGCGACGGCGGCGCGGTTGATGGAGCAGTCCTCCCGGATGGCGGTGTGGGGGCAGCCCCCGGTCTCCACGCCACGGATCCGTTCCGGCTCGAGGGCCCCAACCCGAGTCAAGAACTGGGCGTCCTCCTGGGTGTAGATGTCGTTGGTCACCACGGCCAACTGCAGCCGATCCCGCAACCGCCGGCACAGGGCCTCGACCAGGGCGGTCTTTCCCGATCCCACCGGACCCGCCACCCCAACCCGAAGACGGCTCGCGCCCATCGCCCCCCTACCACTGCGCGAACCATTCTGGCGGTGGTTGCCAGCGTTGGGCCGCCAGACCCTCAACCGCGAAACAGCCGCGAGTACAGCTCCCCATGGCCCAACTGGGCCATGGCGGCCCCCACCCCGCCACTCCAAAGGCCATCGGGGTTGGCGCCCTCGAGCGCCGCGGCCCGCTCCGCGATCCGGGGGGCCAGCCGCAACTGGAGGCGCTGGGCCTCGGTGGGACCAAGGGGCACCAGGCGCACGGCCGCGCTGAGTTGGCTGGCCACCCAGCTGTACAGATACCCCTCCACCCCCAGGCGCCGCGGCAGGGAGAGGGCCACCAGGGCCCAGGCCCAGGCCGCCGGCCAGGCCAAGGGCGGTGCCGCGGCGCCTGGCGGACTGGGGGGCAGCGGCCAACCCATGTCGCCCAACAGGGTGAGGAGCGAGCCGCCCATTTGCCGCTGCTGGGCGCGGGTCTCCGGAGCGTCCCGGAGGGCCAGCAGCCAGCCGTCGCGCTCCATCAGGCTCTGGCGGGCGGCCCACCGTTCCGGTGCGGGGCCGTCCCCGCCCCATGTCGCCAGATCCGCCATCAGTCCGGGCAGCGCCGCCGCCTCCAGGTTCAGGGAGCCCCACTCCAGTTCAGCCAGGAGCCAGGCCTCAACCGCGCCGGCATCCCCCAAGCGGCCCCGCTGCACGAGGAGCTCCAGCCCTTCGGAATAGCTGAACGCCCCCACCGGCAAGGCCGGAGAAACCAACTGCAGCAAGCGCAGCCGTTGAAGGGCCTCAGTGGGCGCCGCCATGGCCCTCCCCGCCGTAGGCCCCGGGCTCGGGCTCGAAGGGCTCATGAGCTTGCCGCACCTCAAACCCCCGCTGCCGCAGGAGATGCTCGAGCACGGGATCGGCGAGGAGGCGCAATTCGAGCGGGCGCACCTCCAGGGCGAAATGGCGGTTGCCGAGATGGTAGGCGGCCCGCAGCAGGGGCAGGGCCTCAGG
>JBKCVY010000347.1:0-2231 GCA_046317475.1 Cyanobacteriota bacterium
TGCGGGTGGATTTCACGCTTGACCTTCCCCTGGCCGCCAGCGCGACCCTTGCCCTTTGGCTGTTGGGCCGCTGGCAGCTCCCCTCCCCGGCGGGGGGGGGCTGGGGGCAAATGGTGGCGGCCGCCCTCGCCGCGGCGGCCGCCCTGCTGGTGAAGCAGAGCGCCCTGTTGCTGCTGTTGGGGCCGGCGGCATGGGTCATCGCCCTTGGCCTGTGGGAGCCACCTCGCCGCTGGCAGGTGCTGGCGGGGGTTGGGCTGGTGCTGGCGATGCTGCTTCCCTGGCTCCAGCACAATTGGATCACCACCTTGGGAGGCACCAATCGGGCGGTGGTCGAATCGGCGGCCGCGGAGGGGGACCCACCGGTCTTGAGCTGGGCGTCGCTCACCTGGTACCCGCGGCGCTGGCCCGGCCAGCTGGGCCTGGCGCTCCTGCTCCCCGCCTTGGCGGGATTGGGGGTTGGCATGGCCCAACGGCCGTGGTTGCGCGCCAATGCCCAGGCCCAGCCGGAGGAGAAACCGTCTTCAGGCTGGGCCTGGCTGGTGGGCTGCGCCCTGAGCGGATGGCTGTGCACCACCTTGAGTCCCAACAAGGATCCCCGCTACATCACGCCGGTGCTGCCGCTGCTGGTGATCCTCCTAGCACGGGCTTGGTGGGAGCTGGGCGGGTGGGTTCGCCGTCGCTGGGGAAAGCCCCTGACGTGGGTCCTGCTGCTGGCTGGTGTCTCGGCCGCCCTGGGCCAGGCGGTTGTCGGGGCGGCCGCCCAGATCCGGCGGGACGCGCCCGCCCCGGTGGCCCAAATCACAGGCCACCTGCGAAAGCTGGTGGGGGAAGCCCCCACCACGCTGTTGGTGGTGCCGGGCCATCCCGAACTGAATGAGCAAACCGTCACCACCTTTGGCCGACGGGGTGGGGGCCGCATCGAGGGGCGACGCCTGGGGCGGGCCCGCCATGAACACCCTCTGGTGCTGGAGCGGAGCCGTTGGATTCTGCTTGCCACGGGGGATCAGGGCACCAACCGGCCGTTTTCCAAGGTGTTGAGCCATCAGGTGAGGGCGGATGGGAGGTATGAACGGGTGGGGGCGTGGCCCTGGAGCGAGGGGCGGGAGGTGGAGCTGTGGCGACGCCGCCCAGCAGCCCCCGTGGTGCCCTTTGATGCTGACTTCATTCGGTTGGCGAGGGGGATGGAACGGGGCCCCGCCGGGCTGCCGCCACTGTTCGCCCGGATTGGTCCGGAGCATCAATTGGATGCCCAGTTCCTCTATCAACAGCGCGTGCGCCAATGGGCCCAGTCGCGGCTGCGGCGCGATTCCGGCGATGTGGATGCCCAGTGGGCCTTGGCGTTGATCGCCACCCAGCGCAACCGGCCCGTTGAGGCGGAGTGGTGGTATCGCTCCCTCCAGGCCCAGCAGCCCTCCAATCCCTGGCCTCTGGCCTATCGGGCGGTGGTGCTGCTCGCCAATTGGCAACCCGGCAAAGCCCATGCCGCCTTGGTTGCCGCTCCGGCGGCGTCGCGGCGGGAGCCCGTGCTTCGGGCGTTGGAGGATCTCAGCGGTGCCCTTTCGGGACGCTTGACCCGCTTGGGACCCCTGCGCGACAGCCTGCCCAAGGCCATTGCTGATGTGAAACGAAGACTGGAGGACGACACAGGGAACCGGCCAAAAACAATGTCCCCGCTGTGAAGGCACAGTGGGGACATTGCTGGGCCCGCAACGGTGCGGAACCGGATGATCAGGGAAGAAAGGATCAGGCGATCAAGGCCGGATCAAACGGCTTTCTCCGCGAACAGCGGACCCTGGGGTTTGGAACATTCAGCCATGGACACCTCCTCCGGTGGGAATCGTGACAGCCGGTGTCGCTTTCGGAACCATCGCCTGGGGCGATGGACCCACGACACTGCTGCCGGAACATACCTATCTTACGGCCCCTAAACCCCGGGGAAAAGCGAAAGTGTGGACAAGAAAAAAGGCGCCTCTCAGCGCCTGAAACGATCAAGTTGGGATCGTGTGACTCAGAGAGCGTTGCCGCGGGGAAGGACCTCTTCAGGAAAGACGAATTTTTCGTGGGGTTGGTCAGCGGGAGCCATCCAGGCCCGGAGACCTTCGTTGAGAAGAATGTTTTTCGTGTAGAACGTTTCGAATTCCGGATCTTCGGCGGCGCGAATCTCTTGGGAGACGAAATCGTAGGCCCTCAAGTTCAATGCCAATCCAATGATGCCGATGCTGCTGGTCCAC
>JBKCVY010000348.1:0-3580 GCA_046317475.1 Cyanobacteriota bacterium
CTTTTTCGGCACCGCTTTTTTGCCCTCTCTCCAGGCGACGCGGGTGTTGGTGCTCGCCGCGGTGGTCGAATCCCTTAGCCAGGTGCTGCACCAGCCCCTGCTGGCCTCCCGTCGCACGGGCCTCTACATGGCGACCCAAAACGGGGCGGCCCTGCTGGCGGCCTGGGCGGGGATTCAGTGGATCCCGTCCCTGGGCGTCGCGGGTTTTCTGGCGGCGAAACTGGTGTTCGCCCTGGTGCCCCTCCTCACCTATTTCATCCTGGCCCAGCCGGAGTTTCGATCGGCCGCGCCCCTCTGGCGCCACCTTCTGCTCACCCTGGCCCTGGTGCCCGTCTGCTGGTTGCCGAGCGGGCCGCCGTCGGGGGTGGCGCGGGGCGAGGTGCCCGCCCTGCTGGCCGCCCTTGGCCTCCTCGCCCTGGAAAGCTGGCCCCTCCTGCGCTGGTGGAGGGGCGCCTGATTCGCCATGGCACGTCTCGCCCCCCTGCGCATCCTGTTCCTCACCGACGACCGGGAGGACTACCTGGCCGATGGCCTGCTCCATGGCCTGCGCCACACGCCCGGCGTGGAGGTGGTGGATGCCCCCCGCAAGACCTGCCTCTACCACGGTGAGATCCACAGCCGGCAGTGCCCGGAGCTGGGGGTGCGTGGGGGGGGCTTCACCCTCTACGGCACCCTGTCCAGCGATGGCGAGCCGGAACGGAACCAGATCTTCCGCAAGCTGGAACAGGGCTGGTTTGACCTGGTGGTGCTCGGCAACGTCTGGCGCCAGTGGGGGCAACTGCTCGACTGGAGCGCCGTGCTCGGCTCCGTGCCCCTGGCCCTTCTGGATGGGGACGACGATGGGCGGCTCTATCCCGGATCGGGCACCCACCTGCGCCGTTTCGGCCCCTGGCGCCCACTGGCCGCCCTGCTGCGGCGACCGGAGTGTCTCTATTTCAAGCGGGAATGGGGGCCGATCGGGGGGCTGGCCCGGGCCCAAGCCCGCTGGTTTGGCTTGGCGGGCCAGCAGCTGCGGCCCGCGACGTTCTCCATCCCGGCGGACAAGTTGCTCGATCCGGCGGCGTTGAACCAGCCCAGGCCCCAGCGCTTCCCCACCCAGGTGATCGACCCCGAGCTTCAGGCGTTGGTGGGGGGACAAACGGGCTACGCCTTCGCGACGGAAGCCGCCTACACCGCGGATCTGCGTCGCAGCCGCTTTGGCATCACCACCCGCCGTGCCGGGTGGGAGTGCTTGCGTCACCTGGAACTGGCGGCCCAGGGCTGTGTGCTGTGCTTTCGCGATCTCGACCGCAAACCCGCCAGCTGCGCCCCCCACGGGCTCCATGGGGAGAACTGCGTCAGCTACCGCACGGGCGGGGAGCTGCTGCGGAGGCTGGAGTCGCTCTCCCAGGAGGAGGAGCGGCGGCTGCGGCGGGGCAGCTGGGAGTGGGCCCGCGCCCACACGACCCGGCGAGCGGCGGCCCGGCTGCTGGCGGCCTTTGGGTGGTCGCCGCGGGGCTGAAGCGATGCGCGTGCTCCATTTCATGCCGGTCTATGCCCCCGCCTGGCAGTTTGGCGGCCCCGTGCTCTCCGTCAGCCGCCTGTGCGAGGGCCTGGCCGCTGAGGGGGTGGATGTGCGGGTGCTCACCACCGACGCGGGCCTGCCGGGATGGCCCGCCGGGGAGTTGGGCCGGGCGGTGCGCCGCGATCGGGTGGAGGTGATCCGCCACCCGGTGGATCGGCAAGGGGGAACGATTCGTTCCGCGGCCCTGGAGCGGGAACTGGACCGGGCCCTGGGGGGCGTGGACCTGCTGCACCTCAGCGCCGTGTGGCAACCCCTGGGCCTGCCCGTGCAGCGGGCCGCCCTGCGACGGGGGATCCCCGTGCTGCACAGCCTGCGTGGGGCCCTGGGCCCCTATTCCTTCCGCCAGGGCTGGTGGAAAAAGGTGCCCTGGTTTCTGCTGCGGGAGCGGCCCCTGCTGCAGCGCGCGGCTGGTTTGCACCTCACCAGCCGCCAGGAGGAGCGGGAGTTGCGGGGCCTGGGGCTGCGGTCCCGCCGCTGGATCCTGCCCAACCCCCTCAACCTGGACGCCCTGGGCGTGGATGCCGCCCTCGGTCGCCAGACCCGCCAACGGCTGGGTGTGGCGACCGAGGAGCCCCTGTTGCTGGTTTGCGGGCGTCTGCACCATAAAAAAGGGCTGGATCTCCTGCCCGACGTGCTCGCCTCCCTGGCCGACCGTCCCTGGCGATTGCTGGTGGTGGGTGACGATGCCGACGGCAGCGGGGTCCGCTTGCGGACGGCCTTGGCGGGAAGGGGCCTGGGGGGGCGCCTGCTTTGGCAAGCCACCGTGGCTGCCGCCGATCTGGCCGCCTACTACAATGCCGCCGATCTTCTGCTCCTGCCCAGCCGCCATGAGAACTTCGGCAACGTGGTGATCGAGGCCCTGGCCTGTGGCGCCGCCGTGATGGTGAGCGACCAGACTGGCGTGGGCGGCGATTTGCTGGATGCCGCCCCGGCGGGCTTCGGGCGCGTGCTCCCCCGCCGGAGCGCCCCCTGGCGGGAGGCCCTGGCGGACTGGCTGCGGACCCCCCGCCGGGCGGGAGGCCCCTCCGCCACCTGGGCGGCCGCCCGCTATGGCCAGGCGTCGGTGGCCCGGCAGGCGCTGGGGATCTACGGAGAGATCCTTCATACTTGGCCCAAGCCCGGTCCCCATCCCTGATCGCTCCACCCCCCCATCCCCTCCAAGCCGAAACAGCGGCTCGGGTGTCCATCGCGGCCGTGGTCCTCTGCCTCAATGAGGCCAGCAACCTGCCCCGCTGTCTCCGCTCCCTGGCCTGGTGTGATGAACGGCTGCTGGTGGATTCCGGCAGCACGGATGGCAGTCAGGCGATCGCGGCCTCCCTCGGGGCCCGCGTGCTGGAGCATCGCCAGGGCGGCCGTTTTTTGATCACCCTGCAGCGGAATTGGGCCTTGCAGGAGGGGGGCCTGCGCAGTGACTGGGTGCTGTTCCTGGACGCGGATGAGGAAATTGGCGCGGAGTGCCGCCAGGCGATCGGTGAGGCCATCCGCGGCGCCACCACCACCAATGGCTTTGAGCTGACCCCCCGGTACTGGTTTTTGGGCCGCTGGTTGCGCCACACCCAGGGCTACCCCAACTGGCACCCGCGCCTGGTGCGACGGGGGAAGCTGCACTTTGAGGGAGGCGTCTGGGAGAGCTTTGCGGCGGGCAGCGCCGTGGAGCGCATTGCCGTGCCCTACGAGCACTACGCCTTCAGCAAGGGGATGGATGACTGGCTGGAGCGGCACCAGCGCTATGCCGACTGGGAAGCGGAGCGGATCCTGGCCTATTGGGCCCAGGGGGATGGTCGGGCCTTCGGGACCCGCCGCCATCTGGCGCTGCGACGCTTCGCGGCCCGGCTCTGGCCCCTGCGGCCCCTGCTGCGCTTCAGCCAGAAATACCTGCTGCAGGGCGGCTTCCGGGAGGGTTGGCAGGGGTTGCTGTTTGCCCTGCTGATGGCCAGCTACGAGCTGATCACCGTGGTGAAGGTGATTGAGCGCCAACGCCGCGCCCGGGGGCTGCCGCTTTGACCGCCCCAGCGG
>JBKCVY010000349.1:0-6426 GCA_046317475.1 Cyanobacteriota bacterium
ACCCAGACGCGATCAAACAGGGCGGGAACCCGCTGGCGCTGCCGGGTGATGCGATCCCACAGCCGTTGCCGGTACGCCGTGGGCAGTTCCCCCATCAGATCAGGATCCAGGAGGTCATCGTCCATCAGGTATGTGAGGGACGTCCCGTTCTTGCGGGCCCGCTCCAACGGCGAGATCCACCGCCGTGGCACATACCGCACCCCCACCACGGACCGGCAGGTCTGGAGCGCCTGCCGGCTGCCCCAATCCGGCGGCTGGCCGGAATCGATCTCCACAATCCGTGCCCGATCCCGTTCGAGGGGGCCGCGCAGGAAGTGATCGATTGTGGAGCCTGACCCCTGATGGAGCAAGATGACGGTCTCTCCCCTCCCAACGTGGGCCATGGCGGGCAGCTCAATCAGCGGTTATCCGAATCCCGGCAGCTGAGAGTAAACAGGCGAGGATCCGACGGCAAGGGGAGCTTCGCCGCAACATCCATGGTGGACCAAGCCTTGGCCAGCCTTGTCAGCGGAGGGGAATTGGCGGCCCAGTGCTGTTTCAAGCAGGATGGCTTTTGCGCTTATTTTCTCTCTCCAGATCAATTCCGCCAGGTGGCGGCTTGGGTCGGGGCAGTCCGAGCCCACTCCTATCGCCAGGTGTCGCCCCACGGACCGGAAGATGTGGATCTGGATGGTCGTGACGACCACTATTGGCATCTTCTGATCCTCGACCAGGACCGCGGACGTTTGGCGGGGTCCTTGCGGATGGCCCTCTCCAGCTGGCATGGGGCAGGGTGGGATGGTCAGCGTTCCTATCTCGAGCACTGCTATCCCGGCCTGGACCATGCCTTCCGCCAACGGAACCAACGCTACGCGGAAATCGGCCGCACGTTTGTCGCGGCGCCGTACCGGCGCTTGAGCCCAGTGCTGTTGATGCTCCTGCGGGCCATGGCCAGCATTCCACTGGCCACGGGCCATTGCCAACTTCTTGGCATGGTGTCATACAACCACTTCCAGCACAGCGCAACCCTGCAACAGCGGTTCCTCAGCGCCCTTCTGCATCCCCCCTTCAGCGCCGACCCAGGAGTGCCTCCACCACGCCATCCGTTCCAGCTGCCATCCCAGGGCCCAGAGGGAAACGCAGCCGCATGTACAGCCCAAAGCCTAGGGGAACTTGAATCGAATTTACAGAAAGAATTCCAAGATGATTTCCGTGTTCCGCTTCTCTTGAGAAAGTACATGTCCTTTGGCAATGCTCGTGTGGTCGGGCTGTCCTTAGCCAAGGATTTCAACCAAATCTGCGAAATTCTCATGCATTGCGACCTGACCCAGTTGAATCCCCAACAGCGTCAACTTTTTGTTCTGGATCCGATTTTGCCCGTCTGGGAGGGACTCCTTCCCGCCCAAGAGGATCCACTGGAGGGCGGCGGCGCCCCAGCGGAAGGCCCAACCCCATCGCCCTAGGGTCAGGCCATCGACTCCATGTTGGTTTCTTTGCGGCCATACAACTCCTGGATGTGGTGGGCTAGGGCGTCCTGGCTGGCAAAAGCCTGGGGATCAATGGGAGACCCCTCCTGGCAGAGGATGGTGCCCCTGGGACCGATCAGCCTTGTCACCATCAGGGCGAGCGGGCGATACCGCAGACCGGCCTCGGAACGGGCAAATCCTCGGTAGGTGATAAACCAGGGGATGATCACAGCGCCGCCGCGGCGGCTTAGCACGTAAAGGCTGCCAGACACGCGCTTGCTGATCGGTGTGACAAGGGACCCGCTGGGGAAGAGGAACAGACGACCGCGCGTCTCGATCACCCGCATGAGCTTGCGCAAGCCCAAGAAGCGAGAGCGCCGGGACAAATGATTGAGATCGGTATGGCCGTAGTTTTTGGCGCTGGCCACAAAAAAGGGCAGGATCCAGCGAAGATGGCGCGCGGCGGTCGTCATGCTGCACTCCCGGAAGTAGCCCTGCACAAGGAGCACATCCAGGGGGTGACCATGGTTGGCGATGTGGATCTGGGGACGCCCCACAGGCTCCATGCGTCGATCCATCAACACTTTGACGCCCATGCCCGTCAGGCCATCCCGAGAGGCCTGTTCAAGGAGGCGACGGGCCCAGTCCTTCGCTCCGCAGCCGAGTGCAAAAAGCTGTATGTAATACACCGCGAAGCCGCGGATCAACACCAGCAGGCGAAGAAGAACGCGCAACGGACCCGGGCGTGGGCCCACCGCATGGATGGCCAAGCTGGGCGCAACGTTGAACGTGCTGGAGAACGGGAAATAACCGTCGAAATTGCCGTTGATCTGAGTGGTATCGAGGACATGCGTGTAGAAGCGACGAAACAGGTCCCGATCCGAAGGCTGGGGATCGTTCCAGAACTTGGCAAGGGATCTCTGGTCAGTCAAACCCGGCAGGTCGTAGAACGTGCGACCCAACACCTTCGTGGGCACGGCGTGGTAGAGCGCCTGGAGCCCCACCGTGCTGTTGATGGTGACCAGGGCCTTGGCCCGTTTGAGAATCGCTCCCAGGGGGCCGTCATGAAAATAAAGCACCCGATCCTCCACCCCATGGTGGCGCGCCAAGGCGCGAATGCAGGCCCCGTAATGGTGATAGCCCCGGTCCCGGGGATGGTGCTTGAACACCAGTCGCTCGTCAGCGGGGGCGTGGCGGGCAAAGGAATCGATCAGTTCCTCAATAAACGGCTCCATGCCGGCATAGTTGGATCCCAAACTCACCTGTGAGTCGCTCGACACTTGCAGCGGAACAAGGGTAAAAGGCGTGCCGTCCATCAACTGACGACGCACAAGCCGTTGGGTGTAGCGATAAATGTGTTTGCGAATCAGGCCAAGAACTTGAGCCAGCAGATAGGATGGCTTTGGTTGTAGTTTATGCGGTCCTTGAATGATCGGATAGGGGGTGAAGGCATGCTGGATGAAGGTGGGCATTTTCCACCACTTCCGCCAACGCAAACCCGATTCCATGCGGGCTTGGGGAATCACATCCACGGCGGGCAAAGCCCGGTAGAATTCCACCGACTGATTCAGGTTGGAGCGGGCATTCACCCGCTCCAACTCAAGACTTACATAGTTGGGGCGAATGTAACCAAGTTCAAAGACCCAAGCATCAATGGGGTGGGCCAGGCTTTTCTCCGCGTTCATCCGCCGCACCAGATCAATCGCCAGCCGATGGGGTTCGACGAAGTCTCCATACATGAAAAGGTGGCGAATGCCACGCTCCAGGATCAATGACTCCAAAAAGGGCTGGAACGTGTCCATGGGGCCCGCATAGGGAACCCGCTGGTGGCGAGCGAAACCAAATTCGTGCAGGGGAAAACTGATCTTGGTGACAGGCACGCCCCGGAGTTCGAGATGGTTAGCCAGCCGGGAGAAAAACGTGCCGATCGGACCCATCAACAACAGAACGGGACCCTCAATGACGATCGTTTTCACCAATGGAGACGCTGCCGCCGCAACAACCGAACGTCTAATTTTACAAGCCAGGAGGGCTGAAAATGTTTATCTTGATACGATCCGCCCACCGTCCCCAATGGCGAAACACCCTTCGCCACCACCCCAGGGGATGGGGGGGCTCCGCTCTCCAGGCCACCAACTCTCGAACGGCCTCCTCGGGCTCGATGAACAGTCCGCTGTGGCGGCTCACGTAGCGGGGGTAGGCAATCAGGGTCGCATAGACGAGTTGGTCCAGGTCCAGTGGTCTGCCGCGTCTGGGGCTCGCCAGCTTGTCATGGGTGAGACCCCAGCCCGCGTAGAAGGGCAAGCCCCAGGTGTGCACCTCCACCCCTCGCAAGAGGGCCTCAAACCCAGCCAGGGAGGTCAGCACATGGACGGCATCCACCTGGTGACAGAGTTGATCCATGGCGCCCTCCCTGAGGACCTCATCGCACCAGGGGTTGAGATCCTGGTCACCGGAGCCGGGCTGCCGCAAGCCCGCCACCACGTCAGGATGGGGCTTGTAAACAATCCAGGCCTCCGGTTCCACCCCGCGAACCGCCCGCAACAGGTCCAGGTTGGTGCGCAAGCCCGGCGCGCCATGGCGGATCGAGGCATCGGATTCCACTTGGCCCGGCACTAGCACCACCCGGCGGTTGGGGGCAGGTCGGCGCCAGGGGGGGGCCTGCAGGTTGTATTTGGTCAGGGACGTTTCCAGCAGCAGGTCCCGCAGGGCCGCGCCACGTTGGCACTCGGCCTCGCGAAACAGGTGGTGCGCCAAAACGATCTCCAAGTCGGACGGCGCGGCGGCGTCGTAGTAGATGCCAACGCGATCCACGACCCAGGAGATGGGGGCGATCAGGTTGGCGCCAAGCCCAACCGAGCGCAGAAAGCCATCCTCAACGCGCAACAGTGGCGTTGGCGGCACCCGCCGCAAGCGCCGCGCCACCCCGCGTCCCGGATCTCGCCCCCAGATGGCCACGGCCTGCGCCAACTCTCCGGGACTGGCGTGGCGGCGGCGAAACCGCAGCTGGGACCCCCGCAGAAAACGGCGCAGGATTGGGCGTTTCCAGGGCTTGAAGCCAAAGGCCTCAATCCGTTGGGGCAGTTCCGCCTGGCGCCGCCGCTGCAGGCCAATCGTCCGAATGAGGACCTCGGGCTCGCAGGGCTGATGCCGATGGGGATCGATGTAGCGCGGGTAATCGATCAACGCCGCGTGTACCAGCTGATCGAGGGTCGGCCGGCTCTTCCCACGCCGCTCCGGAGGCTGCAAAACGTCGTGGGTGAGGCCCCAGCCGGCATAAAACGGCATGCCAAAGCAATGGACGGGCCGCCCCCAGAGCACGGCCACAAATCCCACCTGGGACGTGACCACATACACCGCTTCCGCCCTTTCCAACAAAGCGGCCGGATGGCCACCATCGGCACAGATCTCAACACGCGATGGACGATCGGCGGACAGGTCCATACAGCCCTGTTTGCGGCCCGCCACCACGTCTGGATGGGTCTTGATCACCACACGGGTGCCGGGATGGCTGTCGATCGCCGCCCGCAGCATGCGCTGGAAGCTGTCCCCATTGGCCATGCCAAAGCGAATGGACAGGTCGCCAAAGGTTTGGTCCACAACCAACACGAAGGGCTCCCGGGGGGCGGCGGAGTCTCGGGTGCCGTTGTATTTGCTGACCCGCTCCCCTCGCCAGAGGTGGCGCAGCTCGCGCGCCCTGTCCAACTCCGCCTTGGACAGGGGCCGGGGAATGAGACGCTCCAGCCGGCAGGACGAGCGGGCATCGTAATAAATCCCTAAATCGTCGACCACCAGCGACAGGGGCGGGTCCACCGGTCCCAGCCCCAGGGATCGCAGAAACCCGTCTTCACAGCGCCAAAGGGGCACGCCCCGCTCCCTGGAGATCTGTTCAGCCTTGCGGGAGGAAGGTTTGTGGCCCCAGGCCAGGACGGCGGTCAGGGCCGCTTGGCGACAGGGCCGAGCGCCGCGCACAAGGGTGGCGGGGGCCAGGAGGGATGGGAGCGTCGCGACGCGGGCCATGCCCCGGCTGGGGATTCCCACCAACGCATCGCGGAAGGAACAGGGCTGCACCCGATACGACCTCCAGAACCCGCCATAGTCGAGCACAGCCCCGCTGTCACCACGCTTTGGTGGATCCCCGGTCCGTGCCGCGTCGCCGCCGCGAGTTCACGCTGCCCATCAGCGATCCAGCGGCATCACGGCGGCATCTGGCGGAGTATTTGGCCCTGGTCGACCGGCCAGTCGCCTCTCTATTGGCAAGAGAACGGCTGAGCCAGGAAGGCCCCGGGCGCTTCACCTACCGCTCCAACCCGTTCCGAATGCTGCACCTGGAAGTGGTGCCAACCCTGGGCCTGGGAGCCCGATGGCAAGGGGGCTGGCTGGAGGTGAGGAGCACCAATTGCCAATTGATTGGCCTGGGAGGCTGGGAGCCATCCCTGGATTTTCGCCTGGAGGCCAGGCTGGAGCCAAGGGAAGGGGCCTTGGGAGGTTGGGCCGAGGTGGGACTGGTCTCGAAGAGGGGTGCCATGCCAGGCGCGGGCGCGCTGATGCGTTGGGCCTTGGACCATGTGCTCGATCGGATCGAGCGGCGCGTGATGGCGGGACTGCACAAGGACACGGTGGCCTGGCTGGCGGGGAAGGGGGCAGGGGGCGTCGCCTGAGTTAAGTTGTGTGGGGGTTTTCGGATGGCCCTTGGACAGGCCCGTCATTGGCACATCTCCGGCGAGGGGGGACAGCGGCGGACGTGCACAGGTCGGCCAGGATGGACTGAACCGCCTGAGCGGCTGGCAGGTTCAGTGGCGCGTCGTAGATGCGCTTGTCTATCGGGAACTACGGACACGGGTAAGCACCGTGAGGGGAGGATTTTTAGGCGTCATGGTTCAACCCATCGGGCTGATTGCCATTTGGATGGTGTTTATGACGGCCCTGAATGCCAATCGAGGTGGAAGCCTAAATGTTGCTCTGTTCCTGACCTCAGGCA
>JBKCVY010000350.1:0-3267 GCA_046317475.1 Cyanobacteriota bacterium
CCGATCTACCGCCGCCCCGCCTACCGCCCGCCCCCCCATGAGCCGCACTGTTCTCATCGATCCGGTGACTCGCATCGAGGGCCACGCCAAGATTTCTCTCCACCTGGATGCGGATGGCCGGTTGACGGACAGCCGTTTTCACGTGGTGGAGTACCGGGGCTTTGAGAAGTTCTGCGAGGGGCGCCCCTTCACGGAGATGGCGGGCATCACGGCGCGCATCTGTGGCATTTGTCCGGTGAGCCATCTGCTCTGCGCCGCCAAAACCGGCGACAAGCTGCTGGCGGTGCGGGTGCCGCCCGCGGCCCAAAAGCTGCGCCGTCTTCTCAACCTGGCCCAGCTCACCCAAAGCCATGCCCTCTCCTTTTTTCACCTGAGCAGTCCGGATTTTTTGCTCGGCTGGGACAGCGATCCCGCCCGCCGCAACGTCTTCGGCCTGATGGCCGCCAATCCGGATCTGGCGCGGGCCGGCATTCGCCTGCGGCAATTCGGCCAACAGATCCTGGAGAGCCTGGGGGGCCGCAAGATCCATTCCGCCTGGGCCGTGCCCGGGGGCGTGCGCACCCCCTTGAGCGAGGAGGCCCGCGCCTGGATCCTCCAAGGGCTGCCGGAGGCCCGGGCCACGGTGGCGCTGGCCCTGGCGCTGTTCAAGGACTTGCTCGATGGCCCCCTGCGGAGTGAACAGGAGGTGTTTGGCCTCTTCCCCTCCCTGTTCATGGGCCTGGTGACGCCGGAGGGCTTGTGGGAGCACATCGATGGCCCGATTCGCTTCCGCGGTCCGGATGGCGCCATCGTGGCCGATGGCCTCAGCGAGGACGATTACGCCAGCTTTCTGGGGGAAGCGGTGGAACCCTGGAGCTATTTGAAATTCCCGTACTACAAACCCTTGGGTTACCCCTCAGGGATCTATCGGGTCGGTCCCCTCGCCCGCCTCAACGTCTGCGACGCCATCGGCACCCCCTGGGCGGACCAGGAGCTGCGGGAGTTCCGTCAACGCTCCGGCCGCGTCGCCCTCTCCAGCTTCGCTTACCACCATGCCCGCCTGGTGGAGATTGTGGCCTGCCTGGAGGCCATGGAGCGGTTGGTGGAGGACGACACGTTGCGCGGCGGCCGGGTGCGCGCCCGGGCCAGCCTCAACGCCAATGAGGCCGTGGGGGTGAGCGAGGCCCCCCGGGGCACCCTGTTTCACCACTACCGGGTGGATGACCAGGGGTTGTTGACGGGGGTGAATTTGATCATCGCCACGGGGCAGAACAACCTGGCCATGAACCGCACCGTGCATCAAATCGCCAGCGCCTACCTGCCCGATCCGGTGCCGGCTGGGGCAACCATCCCGGAAGCGATTCTCAACCGCATTGAGGCGGGCATCCGCTGCTTTGATCCCTGCCTCTCCTGCTCCACCCATGCCCTGGGGCAGATGCCGCTGGTGATCCAGTTGGTGGCCGCCACCGGGGAGGTGGTGGCGGAGCGACGCCGTGATGGGGCATGAGGCCACCCTGCTGCTCGGAATCGGCAATGTCCTCCGGGGCGATGACGGCGTGGGGGCTTTTCTGGTGGAGGAGTGGGCCCGGGAGCAGGGGGCCAGGGGCCCGCAGGCCCCGCCGTTGACCGGCACCGAATGGAAAAGCGTCCAGCAACTCACGCCAGAGCTGGCCCCGCTGGTGGCGATGGCCGGCCGGGTGCTGATGGTGGACGCCTGGGCCGGCGCCGGCTCCGCCGGCCCAGGGATCGCCATCCTGCTGCCGGCGTCCCAGCACCGCACGGGACCCCGTCTCCTCCCCACCGAAGCCAAAACGGTCCCACCTGGGGGACTGGGGGGCCATGGGCTGGACCCGCTCACCCTGCTCTGGATCGCCCGGAGCCTCTATGGGTGGCGGGGGGAGGGGGCGTTGCTGCGGGTGCCGGCCCATGCGTTTGGCCATGGGTCGGGTTTTTCCGTCCCCCTGAAGCGCTCTCTGCCGCGGGCGCGCCAGCTGTTGCGCCATTGGCTGAGGGCAAGGGGGTGAGGCAGAGGGACGGAGGGAAAGGCGGGGGAGCGAGCAGGGCCTGCCGTTTGCGGGAGAACGGCCCGTCAGCGCTAAAACAAGGCCATTGTTCCGACACTGGCGATGCCGCGCCCCTACCAGCCCTCCCTGTTGCGGCTGCTCCATGGAGCCACCGCCCTGTTGGTGGTGGGGGCCTGGTGCACGGGCTTCCTGGTGTACAACCGCTTCGATGGCCGCTGGGGGCGACTGCCGCTGGCCTTGGGGAGCGGCTGGATTGACATCCACGGCACGGTGGCGGTGGCGCTCTGGCCCATCGCCCTGTTGTTTGGCCTCTATGCCCTCACCCTGGGCCGCCCGCGACTGCGGCAACCCGCCAACGCGGTGGCACTGGCGGCCCTGGCCCTGGCGGTGGGGAGCGGCAAATTGATGGAGGAGGACTGGCTGCGGGAGGGTGACCTGACCCAAGCGGTGTACGGCGTCCATCTGCTGGCCTGGGTGGCCGTCGCCGCCGCGGTGCTGACCCATCTCGGAGGGGTGTGGGCGCGGGGCGGTTTGCCTTTGGCGCGATCGATGTTGAGCCTGCAGTTGCGGCCGAGGGATCAGCCCGCTGATTGGTGGGGTCAGATTCGGCGCCATTTCAACCGATAGGGGCCCTGGACGGCAGCCAGGTCATCGCCTTAGGCCGGGCACCGATGGCGGAACAGGGGGGTCAAGAACGCAAAGCTTGGGGACTCGCCACGTAAGACGGGCCTCAATGGTGCACGGTTGGGTTGGTGGAGAGCATCCTGTGATGAGGTGCAAGTCTCTAGCTGCTGCGCCTCGACACGGCAAGATCAATGATCTTCGGGGACGGTGTGTCCAGGTCGACGCCGCTAGGGCCCTCCTAGGGGAGGTGCAAGCCTGGGGCCTGGTTGCGGCTCGCTGGGCTAGACCACGTGATCTTGCGGTGGCAACTGGGAATGGATCCCCTGTTCAACCTCCAACAGATCCTGAGCCAAGACGAGCAGAGCGATCCCCATCAGGGCTAGAGCCTCACCACGCTGGCCATCCCCGCTGAGTTCGAGGGTGCGGGCGGCTTGCAAATGCTCTGGCCAACTCAGTCGCATGCCGCCTCAGTCCGGATTTTCTGATGATAGTGATACGGAATGTTAATCGTTGGCGGCGACTTCATACTTCGAAACACTGACAGGGCCCGCACTGTGTAGCCGTGATTACCGGTCAGGCCAAAAGTCAAGCTAATTTAGATTTGTTTAACATAGTTGACAACAGATCCGTGAGCCAATCC
>JBKCVY010000351.1:0-2161 GCA_046317475.1 Cyanobacteriota bacterium
ATCCTTGATGGCCGGTGCGAACCCGTTCCTGATCACAGGGTGCTGTCGCCACGATCGCAGGCATTGGAACAACGATGCCCCTGGGCGGAGCGGCTACCAAGGTAGTCACTTTATCCGAGATCACCGCTGCCAGGGGCTTGCTGCTCCCATCCTCTTCTTCTGCTCAGCCGGGCCGCCGGCATTCAAAACCGAGGGAGTCAACCCAGCGCACCCGCTCTTCCACGTTGTGAAACATCGGGTCTTGCGAGTCCCCAAACGTCGCGCGACGAATCTCCACAAAGCCAACCTCCGCAAGGGCTTCGCGCATGGAGTTGAAATCCCACATCCAAAGGTGCGGTGAGTTACCCAGCCAAGCGCTCAACATCCCCATCACACCCCGTTGGCGAGTCTCATGACCCAGACAGGTCTCGCGCATGAAGTGGGAGGCGGCCTGGGAGGACTCATTCTTGAGGTACCTTTGAATGGACACCTCTAAATCTGGAATCACGAGGCGAAAAATGCCTCCTGGCTCAAGGACCAACATGGTGTTGCGAAGGGCTTGCTGGCAGTCACGCAGACATAAGTGTTCCAGAACGTGGGAGCAATACACGGCTTTGCAGGAGCCAGGAGCCACGGGTAAGCCCTTGACAACATCTCCATATTCCACCTCTTCGGGGAAGAGGAGGGAGTTGCGGGTCAACAGGCGGCCCAAGAGGGGCGTTTTTTCGATGCGAAGCCTGGGGGAACCATCAAAATTGCGCCAGCCCTTGGCGACAGACAAGCCACAACCGTATTGCACATAGGGTGATGAATGATCCCTGCCCAAATGCGAAACCCAACACTCTTTGCAGAGATGATAAGGCAATCACTAAGCGATGGCCAGCCCGCGGCCCATGCCTGGCCGTTAGAGAAAGGCTGGGGCCTGGATCCTCCCGATCGCCAGTGGTCTCGATGCCCATCGGGCAAGGGGTGGCGGAGCCCTTCCCGGAAACGCCCATCCCACCCTGACCCCAGGACGCCCGATGGGGCCACCACGCCCCTCACCTCTTGGTGCCCTGATCCCCCCGGTCTCCCCGTTTGGATCCAGGCCGGCAGCGGCGGCGGAGGCGTCGGGCCGCATCCCAGCCCGCCAGGGCGGCCGCGGTGGGCAAGGGGCCTGGGGAGGAGGCCACGTTCCCTGCCTGTTGGTTGGGCAACGCGTTGGGCTTGCTGTCCACTTGAAGGGATTGCCAGCCATTGTTATAGGTCGCAATGGTTGGTGAACCGCCAAAAGTATCATCGCCAGTTACCTTTTCCTCGTTGAAACGTATTGAGTCACTTCCGTCGTTTGGACTCTCCAGTGGTGGTGGTTCATCGCGAACGGCTGCAGCCGCTGGTTGGGTTGGCGCACCTTCCTCCACGCTGACCCGCGCGATGGGCAACTGGCGGCCGACAGGTCCAGGGCTGTGGAGAAATTCGGCTTCTCCATCTTGGTGAACGGTTGTTTGCCAACCACCCGAATCCCCCGCCGTGGTCGGAGGCTGGTCCGTGGCGTCCGGGGTGCGCGTATCGAGGCGATCCGGGGGGGCGGGTTGGAAGAGGCCCGCCAGCAACTCCCAAACCAGTCCGCTTTCCACGGAGGCACGGAGGCTATTGACGGAAGACGGATCCGTGTTGGCGTTTGCTGGCCGCGGCGGGCTGGCCAACGGCAGGGCAAGGGCCAAGGCGATCACGAGGCTCCAGCGTGACAGCTTGGAAGGGGGGTGACTCATGGGCTGGCCTGAAGCTTTGGGCTTGGCGGAGGCGAATTGGTTTGGCGATTGGGGGCTTGATCCCTAAGAGAGGAAGTATTACCGACCCAGTCCGCTCCGTCGAGACATGCCACTACCCAAGCCTGTCAAAGGCTTGGGTAGTGGCTTTCAGGCGACTCAACAGGGCGACGATCGCGGCCATGGCCACGAACCGCGCATACCAAGCCGGATTGGGGCCCCTTGGGACGCGTTCTGTCTCAGGGGTGGGGGCTCGCTTGCCGCCAGCGACGCACCACCTCCTCAGGGGTCCGCCCCATCAGGTCCACCTCCGCGTTGAGCCGTTGCATGGTGGTCGCCGATAGGCGCCCGGCCAAGTGATCCACCACGTCGATCAGGGCGGGATGGCGCCGCAGGCTGGCCGCGTTGAACACTGGCACGGCGTCGTAGGGGGG
>JBKCVY010000352.1:0-3014 GCA_046317475.1 Cyanobacteriota bacterium
CGACGAAATAGAGCACCACCACCACCGTGAAGAAGGTGCCGAGCTGGATTTGGCTGCCAAACCAGGTGCCCAGCGGCAGGGTGGCCAGATCGCTGAGCGAGGCCACGGCATCCAACAGCACCAGCGCCACCACCAGCACAAAAGCGGGCCGCAGAAACCGGGTCTCCAACTGGCGGACCACCTCCTGGGGCAGCCAGCGCCGCAGGAGCAGCCGTTCCACCAGGAGCAGTCCCAAAAATGCGGCCTGGATTTGGGCGGCCAGCAGCAACAGGCCGAAGCGGCGCCCCAGTGCCGCCGCCACCGCGATGGCGATCAGCAGGCCCAGCAGCAGGACCACCACGGCCGGCACGCCGCGCCACCGTGGGCGCCGCCGCAGATGGCCCAACAGGGCAAACACCAGCCCCGCCACCAGCAGCTGCTCAAGCACGAAGGGACGGTTGAGGAACCCCAGCCACCCCAGGGCCTGCATCACCACAGAATTCATTGGGGGGGGGTCCGCAGTGCAAAGATCTTTTCCGCCCCCTCCCGCGGGGTGAGAACACCCACCATCACTTGCTGAATCACGGTCTCCAGCTGAGAGGCCACCATGTTGAGATGGTCCACGGTGAAGGGCCTGCTCAGCAGGGGGGAACCGGCCAGGAACTGGCGCTGGGCCTGCGCCAGGACAGCCAACACCCCGGAGCTGGCGACAGGCGTCTGCACGGACCCGTTCACGGGCAGCACCTCCTGGGTGTCGAGCACATAGCGCCGTTGCAGCAGGGGATCCACGCTCAGCTTGGCCAGATCGGCGGCGTATTGCCGTTGGAGCGGGCTGGAGTCCAAGCCGAAGGACCAGACCTGAAGGCTGGTGAAGGGGCTCGGTGGCCCACCCGGGCCGGAAGGGAGGGCACTCACCCCCAGCCGATCCCCCATGGAGGCTTTCAAGAGGTCCAGGGTCAAACTGAAACAGGGGATCCAATCCAGCCTGGAGGCCTTGAGGGCCTCCGTGAGCTCCTGAGGTCCACTGGACAAATCCACCTTGCTCTGCTGCGCCAGCAGACGCAACCAGGTCAACCAGGCGGTGATGGTCTTCAGTCCGCTGGCACGCTCGGCTGGAGAGAAGACGGTCTCCTTAAGGATGAGGGGTGCCAAAGCGTGGTCCGCGTCGCGGGTGCCAGTGGTCCACCAGATTCCATAGGGATCCACGGACAGCCCAACCGTCCGCCCCGCCGCGGCCATGGCCAACAGGTCCTCGGTTGTGCGGGGAGGGGTGGGAATGCGTTGGCGATTGAAACACGCCAGGGTGACCAACTCGTAGAGAGGCAGGCCCGCCAACTCCGGCCCCTGCCGCACCCGCGCCAGGAAGCGGGGGGCCACCTGGGCAACGCTGCGCTCCATCGTGGGGGTGTGGGGCACCGGCGCAATCAGGCCCTCCTGGAGCAGGGTGTTGGCCATGGGAGCCCGCACCAAAATCAAATCAGGCCCTAGGCCGCGGGCGGTGCGCCGTTTGAGTTCATCCTCTACTTCATCTTCATCGACGGTATAAAGACTGACCCTCACATTGGGATGCAAGTTGTGGAACTCCTCCAGCAAGGGGTCCCAAAGGTCTTGCTGAACAGTCTCCCGTCGCAGCCAACCCAGCTTGCGTTGGGTCACTACCATCACATAAAGGGTCTGTCCATTCATCAACGGCAGGGGACCGCAGCCCTGCAACCCAACCAGGCCAAGGACGAAGGGAACCAGCCAACGCCTGAGGACCGTCATTCCCGAACCGGTAAACACGGACAAAACGAGTGACCAGGATGAACTGGCAAGGAGGGCATAGGGAGTGAAGTCATGCTAAAGGCATTCCTTCCACCCTTGTTTCTTTGCCTAAGCACTTTACCTGGACTGCAAACAACGCAAATGCATCGGACGCCTGGAAAGCGAGACGTCGACAAGGCTCCGCCAACTGTTGGATGCGGACGTTCCCATGCATCTTGCGCTGGGGAACACCGATTGCCGATCAGGGGATGACCGCAATGCCCTTCCCTTCCCCGCCCATGCAATCCATGGTTTTTCCAAAAATCTGCCGCGGCATCGGCCCGGTGGACAAGGTGTTCTCCCGCCTGCCGATGGGGCCAAACACAATCACTTCCCCAGCACGGACAAGCCAAAGGTCAAGTCAGGGTGGTTTGAGACGGGGAGCCCACAGGATCTGGTGAGGGCCATTGCCGATGGCAATGGACAGCTTCAAGCCATGGTTGCTGATGACAACGGTCTCCATTGTTGCCAAGAGGTTGGCTGTTCACCTCCGCGGTTCCGTGGGCCAGACCAATCCATCGATGGCACCCTGCTGAAACCCAACACCTTGTCCCTCCTGGCGCGCCAGCCAGGCTGAGGGCCAGTGCCCTGGGCGGAACGCCGTGGCAAGCATGAAGAAACACGTCGCGCCGCCCCACCCCCGACGGCGCGCCCCCAGGCCAGTCCAACCCCTTCAGCTAGGTTGCCGATCTTCCCGTGCGCGCCTAACCCGTCCATGGCCGAAACGCTCCCCCTCCTGCTGCGTGCCGCCCGAGGGGAACCGGTGGAGCGGCCACCGGTGTGGATGATGCGGCAAGCCGGGCGGTACATGAAGGTGTACCGCGACCTGCGGGATCGGCACCCTGGCTTTCGGGAGCGTTCGGAACATCCGGATCTCTCCTATGAGATCTCCATGCAGCCCTTCCACGCCTTCCAACCCGATGGCGTGATCCTGTTTTCCGACATTTTGACGCCTTTGCCGGGCATGGGAATTGATTTCGACATCATCGAAAGCAAGGGCCCAATCATTGAACCGGCGATACGGGAACAGCGCCAGATCGACGCCCTCCGCCCCCTCAACCCAGAGGAGTCCCTGCCTTTTGTGGGCGAGGTGTTGGGTCGGTTGCGGCGCGATGTCGGCAATCGGGCCGCCGTGCTGGGCTTCGTGGGCGCCCCATGGACGCTGGCCGCCTATGCCGTGGAGGGCAAAAGCAGCAAAACCTATGCCGTGATCAAGGCCATGGCCTTTCGCG
>JBKCVY010000353.1:0-2328 GCA_046317475.1 Cyanobacteriota bacterium
TGAGCACCAGGCCACCGAAGTTGCCATGCACGGCCGCCGGCACGGACCGGGCGGTTTTGCGATAGAGGCAGTACCCCCGATGCAACCGTCGCAGATGCCGATAGGTGTCCAGGTCTTCTGAATCGAGCCCCCAGGCCAGCAGATCCTCCGGGGCATAACGACTGAAGTGGAGGAAGCTGCCAAAGGCCAGATCCAGGCCGGCGAGCGGGATGGTCGCAAAGAAGCGATCACTCGCGACCTCAAGCGTGCCCACGGCATGCCCCTCTGGATCAAACAGCCGCAATTCATGGCGCACAGCCAGGGGCCTGCCGGCCAGAAGCGCCAGGGTGTTCTCCGCCACGAAGGAGGTTGCGGCGATGTCGCCCCGGTAGAGGAACTGGTCGGACACGACACCCCCGGGCGGCGGTTGCCGCAGGCTGGCGTAGGGCAGCGTCCCCTTGTGCGCCAGCCGGGCCAGCGCCGTCTTCAGATCCCGCAGGCCCCCCTTCCTCATCGCAGCGCGGCCCCAAGCCAGCTCCCCTTGATCGCGCGGCTGCCGGGAAGCCTGTCCTGCTCCCAGAACAGCTCCGTGGGGGGATGGGTGTGCTCCACGCTCAAGGAAGGCGGCAGATCATCGCGGCTCAGGCTCAGGCAGATCGGGATGCCCAGGCTGGTGGCACAACGGAAAAACAGCTCTCCCGTCGCGGCCTGCTGGGGAGTGATCTCCACCACGGTGCAGGCGTTGGCCCGGAGGTCCCACTGGCCGATGGGGCACAGGCTTCGGGCCTCAAAGCCCTCCAGCCGGTGAGGGGTTGGATCCACGCGGCGCGCGATCGTCACCACTGCCACCAGATTGGTTTGGACGCAGGCATCGCTCTGGAGCAGCGGAGAGAACACCACGAGGGTGCCGCCAGGGCGCTCGGCCATTCGCAAGGGATATTCTCCCTGATAGGAACTTTCAATGCCCCGCCATCGAAAGGACAGGCTGCAGCGCTCGGCCACGGGGGCGCGATCCAGCCGCTTGCTGGCGGGAGGCGGCAGATCTGCTGGGAACTGCTGGTGGGGCGAGTCGCGCATGAGCGGGACAGCGACGAGCAGCTCCCCGGGGGACAGGCCATAGGTTTCGGATTGCAGCTCGAGATCACCCGCCTCCGGGATGGGCTGCCGCTCAATGCATTGCCAACAGTCCTCCAGGGGTCGATACAGCGCCAGATCAAGAAGGTGACGCCCATGCCTGTGGCCAGGACGCAACTGTTGATTGAGGGGAATACTGCTGTAACGAAGACGGGAGACGATGCCGCGGGGAAGCCCAATCAACGGGTAATAGCAAGACATGGAATGGAAGATCCGTTGCCGCCTCATCGCAAATCACCCTACCAGTCGTTGCAGATGTCCCTCAGGGTCACCGCTGGCCCCAAGTCGTGTCCCATCGAGCCCCAGGCCCACCCCATCCCGAAAGGTGCTGATGGCGTGCTTTGCCAGTGGTCTTGCGTGTTTGCAAAGGCCGGGAACATTGCGCCTGAAGGGGACAACCCAACAGGCCGAAAATCTGTTCCGCGGCTCACCAATCCACAGGCAAAGCACGTTGGCGAGAGTCTGCATATGGGGGAATATTGAAGACGGAGTGCCCAAAGCAATGGGAGCCAAGAACGACTGTGACAAATCAAGATCGCAAGCCTATTCGATCTAAATTTTCAGCCCATTGCGCAGAGGGCGATGGTGCTCCCAATCTTTAGTCCGCAGAACTGCATGCTTGAACAATGCCTTCCCCTGCCGTCAATCATTGGGCCGTCAGCAAGGCCATGCGTCTCCGCCGCAGCCAACGATGCAGCCATTCCAGGGGGCGGCGGCGGTAATGGGGATTGGTGCGCCACAGGGACACCACCCCCAACCAGCACACCCGTGCCCCGGTCAGCGCCCGCACGCCATAAAGGGCGGACGTCATGCCACAGACCCGGATGTCCCCCTCCGGTCGCGCCTCGGCCAGCAGCTGGATCAACACCTCCAAGGGCAGGCTGGAGCGCAGGGGCGGCGCCAACCACGCTTCCGACAACGGCCCGACGCTGCCGCCAGGGGGCGCCTTCGGATGGTCGAGCAGCAGCAGCCGGTCGCGGGCGGGATCAAAACCCTCCTCCCCCAGCTCCGCACACCAGAGGCGCAGCAGCTCCAGGGGCATCCGTTCGCCAGGGAACTGGTGGGCCAGGTTGGGCACGGAACACAGCCACAGCGGTCGCTGGCCACTGGCGTGCCGCAGGCATTGCCGCACCTCAGGGTCGCCCCGTAGACGGAAGGCATCCACCAACGTGGAGAACAGCTCCCGCCGGAACAGCTCCGGCACCGGCTCGGGGG
>JBKCVY010000354.1:0-6964 GCA_046317475.1 Cyanobacteriota bacterium
GGCCCTGGATCCGCGACACCCAACGGCATGAGGAGGCCCATCGCTACCCCGGAACGGGCGCAGGCGTGATGGGCAGCCTGCGAACCGCGGCATTGAACCTGTTGCGGATGGCTGGCTTTGCATCATTCCGCTCGGCCATGCAGAGCGTGATGGACGACATTGGTCAGCTGGTGGAGATGGCGCGACGACAGCCTGATCAGGGGTTCTGCTGACACGTTGAATCAGCCCTGGCCATCCCCCGACGGGTGCCCCTACTGATTGAGCTTGAGCACAGCCATGAAGGCCTCCTGGGGCACTTCCACCTTGCCCATGGCTTTCATGCGCTTCTTACCCTTGGCTTGTTTCTGCAGCAGCTTTTTCTTGCGACTGATGTCGCCGCCATAACACTTGGCAAGCACGTCCTTGCGCATGGCGCTGATACTCTCGCTGGCGATCACACGACTACCAATGGCCGCTTGAATGGGAATTTTGAATTGCTGGCGAGGGATAAGCTCCTTTAGTTTTTCCACTAAGCTTTTACCAACATTGTAGGCTTTGTCACGGTGGACAATGGTGGTGAGGGGATCGGCTTTTTCAGAATTAATCAGTACATCCAGCCGCACCAACTCATTTTTTCTATAGCCGATCAGGTGATACTCCATGGAGGCGTAACCCTTGGTGCGGCTTTTCATTTGATCGAAGAAATCCGTCACCACTTCCGCCAGAGGGACTTCATAGTGGAGCGTGACACGATCGGTGGTGATGTATTTCATGTCAACGAACTCGCCCCTTCTTTCCTGGCAAAGCTCCATCAGAGTGCCATTATAGGTATTGGGGGTATAGATTTCCAATTTGACATAGGGTTCCTCGATCGACTCTCTCTTCTGCGGATCCGGGAGGGTGGCGGGATTGTCCACCATCAGGCAACTGCCATCGATCATGTTCACGCGATACACCACGGACGGGGCGGTGACGATGAGGTCCAGGTCGTATTCCCGCTCCAGTCGCTCCTGCACGATTTCCATGTGCAGCAGACCCAGGAAGCCGCAACGGAAACCGAACCCCATGGCGCTGCTCGTTTCCGGCTCGTACTGGAGCGCCGCGTCGGAGAGACGCAGCTTGTCGAGGGCCTCCCGCAGGTCGGGGTATTGGTCAGCGTCAGTGGGGAACAGGCCGCAGAACACCATTGGCTTGGCCTCGGTGTAACCGGGCAAGGGTTCGGCGGCCGGGGCGTTCAGCAGCGTGATGGTGTCGCCCACCCGCGCGTCAGCCACCGCCTTGATGGAGGCCGCCAGGTAGCCCACCTCTCCCGCATGGAGGCTCTCCACCTGGCGTTGATCCGGCGCCATCACCCCCACCTCATCCAGCTCGTAGCTCTTGCCGCTCGCCATCAACAACACCTTGTCTTTGCGGCGAATCGTGCCGCTCATGACGCGGAAATAAACAATAACACCCCGATAAGGGTCGTAATAGGAGTCAAAAATCAGGGCCCGCAGGGGCTCCTCCAGCCGATCCGGCGGCGGGGGCACCCGTTCCACCACCGCCTGAAGGATGTCGCGCACCCCCAATCCCGTTTTTGCGGAACAGGGGATCGCCCCCGAACAATCCAAGCCAATGATGGCTTCAATTTCCTCACGGATTCGTTCGGAATCTGCGCCAGGCAGATCAATCTTGTTGAGCACGGGAATGATTTCCAAATCATTCTCCAAGGCCAAATAGACATTGGCCAGGGTTTGCGCCTCCACCCCCTGACTGGCGTCCACCACCAGCAACGCCCCCTCGCAGGCCTGCAGGGAGCGGCTCACCTCGTAAGAAAAGTCCACATGGCCGGGCGTGTCAATCAAATTGAGGATGTAGGTCTGGCCATCCGCGGCGGTGGTTTCCATCCGGGCGGCTTGCAATTTGATCGTGATGCCCCGTTCCCGCTCCAACTCCATGTTGTCGAGGAACTGTTCCTGCATGTCCCGATCAGCGACCGTGCCGGTCTCCTGGAGCAGTCGGTCTGCCAGGGTCGACTTGCCATGGTCGATGTGGGCAATGATGCAGAAATTGCGGATCCGGGAAACGGGAACGTCGGTCATGCGCAGGGGCTATCGCGGGCGGTGTCCCGGTGAGATGCGGGGATCGCGGGAATCGGATGGGTTGATCCTAGGCAAACGCCTTCGGCACCGCCCCGAGGTGCCCCACGGCCTTTCAGAGCGGAACGGCCCCCGCCGACCGCGTTGTTCCTAAGCTTCCGCCAGTACCTTGCTCCGCCGATGACCACCGAAGCCACCGCCAGCCTTGAAACAGCCACCCCCGCTGACGCCACCGTGGAAGCGGGCGACCCCCGCGCCCTGACCATCGCCAACGTGGAGCGGGTGCTCGATGAACTGCGCCCGTACCTGATGGCGGATGGTGGCAACGTGGAGATTGTGGAATTGGACGGTCCGGTGGTCAAAGTTCGCCTGCAGGGGGCCTGCGGCTCCTGCCCCAGCAGCACCATGACGCTCAAAATGGGCATTGAACGCAAGCTGCGTGAGTCCATCCCTGAAGTCACCGAAGTCGTCCAGGTGTTGTGACAGGTGGGGCGTGGGCCGTCCGCCCTGACCCCACCGCCAGCCCACCCCGTAGGCTGCCCGCCAGCCGTATCCTTGGCCGTGCTGGATCAGCGCCTCCTGCGCGAACATCCCGAGGTGATTGCCGAGCGGCTCAGCCGCCGCGGTATGGAAGTGGATCTCCTGGGTCTCCAGGCCATCGCCCTGCAGGAACGGGACCTGGAGCAGCGTCGCAGTGAGCTGCAAGCGGACGGCAACCGCATCGGCAGGGAAGTGGGCCAGTTGATCCGCACTGGATCCCGGCCGGATGATCCACAGGTCCGTGCCCTCAAGGACGAGGGCAACCGCATCAAGCAGCAGGTGGCGGGGTTGGAGGAAGAGGAAAAGGTGCTGGAACGCCGGTTGCGGGATCAACTCCTCAACCTCCCCAATCTGCCGTCGCCCCTCTGCCCGGATGGGCGGGACGCCTCCAACAACGTGGAGGTGAAGCGCTGGGGCGAGCCGCGCCGGCCAGGGCCTGGGGAGGCCTTGCTGGAGCATTGGCAAATCACCGAGCGTCTGGGCCTGATCGACAGCGAACGCTCCGTGCGCATCGCCCAGAGCCGCTTCGTCACCTTGCTCGGGGATGCGGCCCGTCTAGAGCGCGCCCTGATCGCCTTCATGCTCGATTTGCATGCCGCACGGGGCTATCGGGAGGTGGCGCCGCCGGTCCTGGTGAATTCAGCCAGCCTCACGGGCTCGGGCCAGCTGCCGAAATTTGCCGAGGAAAGTTTCCGCTGCGCTGAAGACGACCTCTGGCTCACCCCCACCGCCGAGGTGCCCCTCACCTCCCTCCACCGGGAGGAGGTTTTGGAGGCGAGCGCGTTGCCCCTGCGCTATGTCGCCCATACACCCTGTTTCCGTCGGGAGGCGGGCTCCTATGGGCGCGACACCCGCGGCCTGATTCGCCTCCACCAATTCAACAAGGTGGAGCTCTATTGGTTCTGCCACCCCGAGGCCTCCGATGCGGCCCACGAGCAGCTCACCAGGGACGCGGAGGCCGTGTTGGAGGCCCTTGAGCTGCCCTACCGGCGCATGGAGCTCTGCACCGGCGACCTGGGCTTCTCCGCCGCCCGCACCTACGACCTGGAGGTGTGGCTGGCGGGAGCGGGGGCCTACCGGGAGATCTCCAGCTGCAGCACCTGCGAGGATTTCCAGGCCCGTCGCAGCGCGATTCGCTGCAAAGAGGAGGGCAAGGGGACCCGCCTGGTGCATACCCTCAATGGCAGTGGTCTAGCGGTGGGCCGCACCATGGCGGCCCTGCTGGAGGCTGGGCAGCAAAGCGACGGGAGCGTGCGCCTGCCGGAGGCCTTGGCGCCCTATTTCGGCGCTGCCGTGATTCCGGCGGGAAACTGAAGCCAGCCGGCCCACGCCACGGACGGGGAGGCGGCAGCGATGGGCCGATTGATTGGATTAGGAAAAAACGGTCGAAGTCTGCAAATCTAGAACCATCAGATCAGGGAGATCGCTAAAAATGGAGATGTAGGTTTTATCGCCTCTCATGCTCGCTTCTCTTTTCCGTCAACCCCTCACACATTTGAGTGAAAAGCTCAAATACAACTTGTTTGCGGCCTTGACAGGGCTTGCCCTCGCGTCCACTCCCCTTGGAGCATCTGCCGCCACAGGGGTTTATCAAGAGCTCATCCTTTCACTGGATGTCTCAGGCAGCATTGATGTCAATGAATATAACTTGCAAAGAAATGGTTGGTTCAACGCTTTTTCCGATCCCGCCATCAAGGCGAAGTTGTTTTCTCCAGCTGTTCTCAGCGCTGGCGGCACGGCCATTGGCGTTGCCCAGTGGTCCAGCGCTGGTGAGCAAACCATGGCCATTCCCACAATGGCGATCTTTGACGACACCTCCTACGCCAACTTCCTCAGCCAACTAAATACCATGCCGCGTATATATAATGGTGCGACATGTGTAAGTTGCGGCATCAATGTCGCTATCAATGACATCGTCAACAATGGCTTCACTACCCCCGCCGGTGAACCCAACCGCATGGTCATTGATCTCTCTGGCGATGGCTTCAATAATGATGGCGGGGATCCATTGGCCGAGAAGGCCGAGGCGGAAAGACTCGGCATCGTCATCAATGCACTCGCCATTGAAGATTCAAGACTTGTTCCTTATTTTGAGTCCAATGTCGCCACTATGGCGACAGCGATCAATGGAGGAACCAAAGCTGGCTTTGTCGACCTTGCCACCAGTTTCGTTGAGTTTGACAAGGCAGCTCTAGCGAAATTGGCCAAGGAGATGGCTCCTCCTCCCCGCTCCGCCTCAGTTCCCGCGGGGCTTCCCATCCTCGGTGCTGGTGCCGCTTTTGGCTCCATTCGCAAAATGCGGCACTTGTCGAGTCAATTGCAGGGTTACCCCAAGGCCTGAACACCCTCTAGCCACTGCCCCTGTGTCAGCAGGGGCTTGCTTTCAGGTTGGGCGTAGACCGGTCCGCCTTCCGAGAGGGGGACTCAGGTCCCCCCTGCTCCATCGGTCAGGGCCTGGTTCCCCCAGAATGAAAGCCTCTATGCCCGGCAAAGCCTTCGATGGGAGTCCTCACCGCCCTGGCCATCCTGGCCGGCCTGATCGTGGTTCACGAGGCGGGGCACTTTTTCGCCGCCGTCTGGCAAGGCATCCGCGTCAGTGGGTTTTCCGTGGGATTCGGCCCCGTGCTTCTGCAGCGCCAACGCCGCGGGGTGACCTTTGCCCTCCGGGCGATCCCCCTGGGCGGCTACGTGTCCTTCCCCGATGACGAGGACGACAGTCCCCACCCCCCCAACGACCCCAACCTGCTGCGCAACCGTCCCCTCCACCAACGGGCCCTGGTCATCGCCGCGGGGGTTCTGGCCAACCTGCTGCTGGCCTGGCTGGTGCTGCTCGGCCAGTGCCTTGTGCTGGGGATTCCCGCCGGCTACAGCGCCTCCCCCGGTGTGCTGGTGGCCGCGGTGCAGGCGGGCCAACCCGCCGCCCAGGCCGGCCTGCGCGCGGGTGATCGCATCCTCTCGATCGACAACACCCCCGTATCCGGTGGGCAGGACGCGGTGGCCACCATGGTGGAGCGCATCAAGGGTGCCCCCGGCCGCGCCTTGACCCTGCGAGCCGAGCGGGGCGGCCGACCGCTCCGGCTCACCCTCACCCCCACCAATCAAGCGGGGGTGGGCCGCGTCGGTGCCCAGCTCCAACCGTTTGGCACGGAAGCGTTCCGGGCCCCCCGGGGGCCCCTAGAGCCGCTTCGTCAGGCCAACCACGATTTCCTCGCCCTCACCCAACGCACGGTGGAGGGCTTCGCCACCCTGTTCACCCATTTCGGTGAAACCGCCTCCCAGGTCTCCGGCCCGGTGAAAATCGTGGAGATGGGCGCCTCCCTGGCCCAGCAGGGTGGCAGCAGCCTGTTTCTGTTCGCCGCCCTCATCTCCATCAACCTGGCCGTGCTCAACGCCCTGCCCCTGCCCCTGTTGGACGGGGGACAATTTGTGTTGCTGCTGGTCGAGGGCCTGCGGGGACGTCCCCTGCCGGAGCGCTTCCAGCACGCATTCATGCAATCGGGTTTCGTGCTCTTGGTGGGGCTGAGCGTGGTGCTCATCGTCAAGGACACCTCCCAACTGCCCATGGTGCAGCAGTTGTTTGACCGCTGAGGCCATGCCCCGCTTCCCGAGCGCCCGCCAACGGGCGCCCCTGCTCTTGGAGCGCCTGGGACACCTCTACCCCGAGGCCACCTGCTCCCTGAACTGGCGCACCCCCTATGAGCTGCTGGTGGCCACCATGCTCTCCGCGCAGTGCACGGACGCCCGCGTCAACCTGGTGACCCCCGCCCTGTTCGACCGCTTTCCCGACGCAGCCGCCGCGGCGGCTGTGGAGCCCCAGGACGTGGAGCCCTACGTGCGGTCCACGGGTTTCTTTCGCAACAAGGCCAAGGCGATCGTTGGCGCTTCCCGGCTTCTGGTGGAGCACCATGGCGGCCAGGTGCCCTCCTCCATGGCCGAGCTGTTGACGCTGCCCGGAGTGGCCCGCAAAACCGCCAATGTGGTGCTGGCGCACGCCTATGGCATCAACGCCGGGGTGACGGTCGACACCCACGTCAAGCGGTTGTCCCGTCGGCTAGGGCTGAGCCGCCAAACCGATCCCCGGCGGATTGAGCCTGACCTGATGCGCCTGGTGCCCCAGCCGGAATGGGAAAACCTCTCCATTCGCCTGATTTTCCATGGCCGCGCCATCTGCGCGGCGCGACGGCCCGCCTGCGGCGATTGCGGAATTGCCGATCTCTGCCCCAGTCAGCTCAAGGGGTAAGCTCCAAGATGATGTTGAAGGGTCTCCCGCTGGCGGCATGGCGAAAAAGTCGATGATTGCGCGTGATGTGAAGCGCAAAAAGATGGTGGATCGCTTCGCGAGCAAGCGGGCTGCCCTCAAAACCGCC
>JBKCVY010000355.1:0-2993 GCA_046317475.1 Cyanobacteriota bacterium
GGGCGAGGGTGAACGACAGATCGGCGCGGCCATCCGCCATCCAGGCATTGTCCACATGGCGACCGTACCCCTCTCCCGTCCCCATGCGACTGAAGAGGAGGCCATGGATGCGCCGGGGAAAGGCCGCCGCCCGCCCCAGGGGGTGGCACTCTCGGGCCCCCCCCCCGTCCGCCGCCAGCCCCCGGGCCCGTTGTCGCGCCTACGCCACAGCCACGGGCCAGGGGCTCTTGTTTGTCTTTGCGGGCGATCCCAACCGAAGCCAGGAGATACCCCTGCCCCTGGTGCCCCAACTGGAGGAACCCCTGGCCCCCGGCGAGCGGCCTTGGGTGGTGCAGGACACCTTTCGCGACCTCCCCTACGACGCCCTCACCCTGTTGGAGAACGTGCTCGATGTGAGCCACGTGCCCTTCACCCACCACGGCACGGTGGGTCGGCGGGAGAATGCCGGTCCCGTGGAGCTGGAGGTGCGACGGGCTGACGCCAGCGGCTTCTCCGGGTTTTGGGAGGAAGGCCCCCGTCAGGGAAAGCTGGGCAGCCAGTCCACCACCTTCCTGGCTCCCGGCCTGATGTGGCACGACCTCACCGCCCCCAGCTTCGGCCGCATTCTCACGGTGGTCTACGCAACCCCCATCCGACCGGGAGCGTGCCGACTGTTCGCTCGGTTTCCCTTTCAATTCCGTTCCCCCTTGCCGCCCCTGCTCCTGCGATTGCGGCCCATCTGGCTCCAACACCTGGGCAACCACGTGGTGCTCGAGGACGACCAACGCTTTCTCCACTGGCAGGAGAGGGTGCTTGCCGAACGGGGCGGAAGCGCCAACCTGAGCCGCGCCTGTTACCTGGCGACCCCCGCCGATCGCTATGTGTCCGCCCTGCACCAGTGGGTGCTGAACCATGGCGGCCAGCCATTCCCCGGCCACGCCCTGCCCGCCCGACTGGACCAGGAGACGTTGATGGAGCGTTACCACAGCCACACCCAGCACTGTCGGGCCTGTTCGGGAGCCTTGGCCACCATTCGCCTGTGGCGCCCATGGCTGGCCGTTCTGCCCTGGCTGGCCCTGTTGATTGTGGCCCGCTGGCAGACGCCCTGGGCCCTGGCTGGGGCGGTTTCCGTGGCGCTGGTGGCGGGGCTGGCCTGGACGCAGCTGGGCCGTTGGGAGCGGGGGCTCCTGCGGGGAGATGGCATGCCGCCCCGCAATCGACCGTGAGCGACGGTGCCCCTCAGCGCTTGACCATGCGCTCAAACAGCGACGAACGCATTCCAAACGGCACGGCACCGGTGGCGAAGGCCAAGGCCCAGCCCATGGCTGAGACGCAGCGGCTGAGCATGGGTCCAACGAAATCCTGGTTGATGGACAGCTCCTTCATCAGGCGTGTGTTTTCAAGTTGCCGCTCTTGATTCACGCGCAGCAGGGTGCGCCGCAGCTCAACCAGCCCCATGCTGGACTGCTGGGGTGTCAAGGCTGGTTCAAACAAACTCTGCAGCCGCAGATCCAAATCTCGCAGGTTGGTTGCCCGTTGAATGGATTCGCGCACCTCACTCAAGCGCGTGATTTGTTGAAGATAGTTTGTCCGTTTCGCCCGGTTAGCCATGGAGGTGGCAAACGCGCTGGTCAGCTGCATGGGCACCAGGAGGATGTAGCCCAAGACGGCAAGTACAGCCAGCCGACGCACCAGGGAGAGACGACGTCGCAATCCGAAAAGGTTGGGCTGCAACAAACAGGCCAGATGAATCATCACAAATCCCAAAAACGCCAACGCTCCTTCCTTGATCAGCACGTCCGCGAACTGATCCTGCCACGCGTTGCTGGCGGGATTGATGAGCAGGAGTGTGGGGATCAGTTGGGCGATGAAAATAACAAACAACGCCAAAGACCCCCCATCCAGCACCAGGGAAACCCGTCGCCGCAGCCGCCGTATTCCCTGGGCATCCGCCGACAAATGATCCTCTTCCGCCCCCCCCTGCGCACCACTCTCCCCATGGGCCGAATCCCCCATCCGCTCCCTCAACCGTTCACGGCGTCCCTCTCGCGTCCGCTCTCCCATCCCCAGGCCGCCGCAATTCAACCGTCATCATGCCGCGCACCCCAACCCATCACCACCCAAATGGCTGTCATCCCGACAGGGGCGAACCGGTCCATCCCGCCAGGTGGGACGCCGCGGGGGACGCCACCAGCGCCCGCGCCCTGGGGAGGGCGGGATCCAGACGCTCCGAACTGAAGGGAGGCAGGGGTCTGCGCCGCAACCAGGCTCCCCAGCGAAATTCATGGAAGGGGATCAGCGGCTGGGCCGCGATCCGTTTTTCGCGCTTCAACTTCCACACCAGGCTCCGATACGGGTCATCCTGCAGGCCCGCCAGGGTGGCCGGGAGGGCGGTGGCGGGAAGGGGACCAACGCCGCGCCCGTCGTACAGATACAACCAGCCCCGTCGATGCAACTCCTCCAGCCCATCCAGACGGGAGGCCCCCCCCAGCTCCAACGCCACATAGCCAAAGGCCGTGGCCTCAGGATCCAGCTCCACCAGCCCCCGCAGGCGGTGGTGGCGATCCACCATCCAGCAGCCACAGCGATCCCCCGTCACCAAGGGCACCGGTTTGCTGGCGAGGTACGAACGGCGCTCCGCCCGGGTCTCCCCCGAAAAATCCCGCTGGCGGCTGCGCACTTCCGCCAGGCCCACGCACATTTGGGTGGGTTGAAGGTCCGCGATCCGAACCTCCATCAACGCGCGGGCGGGATCGGGCGGGGGCAGGGGCTGGTATGGCGGCAGACGGAGGGTCACGGGACGGGTTCGCGGGTCCGCGCCCGCCCAAGGCATTAACAGTGAAATCTAGGGCGTCCAACGGCATTCCAGTCCCATGCCATCCCAAGTGGCGGAATAGGGTCGTTGCCCTCTTGATGGCGTCATGGCGCTCCCCCCGGCCACCCAACCCCCGCCCCACCAGCCCCCACTACCTGGCCCCCCAGGCCCCCTCGTCGAGATTGTTTGGGGGCCCCGG
>JBKCVY010000356.1:0-6234 GCA_046317475.1 Cyanobacteriota bacterium
CCGTGGCCCTGCTCTCCACATCTCCCGTGATGGCCGTTCCCTTCGCCCATCTTGAGGGCGACCGGCCCGGAGCAACGGGATGGGTGGCGGCCCTGGCGGCCTGCCTCGGCGTCAGCTTGGTGGCTGGCCTGCCGTTGCCGGGAGCGGGCTGGATCCAGATCGGTTGAGTCGGGCGTCCGCCTGGGTGCTGGCCCAGGTCACCAAGTCCTCGATCCGCAGGTCGAGGGGAGAGCGGCCGAGGGGGTCGGCAATGGCGTCCAGGGGGGCGCGCAGCTTGGCGAGCTGTTCGAGAAAGGCCGCTTGGAATCCTGGATCGTCCGCAAGGGTGGACTGGCTGGCCGCCCAGGCTTCGATCTGTGCTCGCTCGGGAAGTAGGGGGTGACGATCCGACCCGGGAACGGGACTGCCATCGCCGACGTTGGCGCGGGCGATGGCCTGAAACGTGCGGAGCCCATGGGCCAAGATCCGGAGGTGGTGGCGCTCTAGGGCGGGCAACAGGGTGCCCTCCAGCAGGGCCAGGTCGGCGGTGCTGAGCATCTAAGCGCGTGGGGCGGGGGAGGCGTCGGCTTCCGTCCGGGGCCGGAGGCGGAAACCGCAGGAGTGCCCCTCCTGCAGCCGCCAGTGGACCCGGTCGATCTGACAGTCTGGGAAGGTGAGCCGCAGAAGAAGCAGCTCCTGGTCACACACCTGGGGGAATTCTTCGGCAATGCGCATGACAGAGCAGTGGTGCTCCCGGATCAGCCAGGAGCCAGGAAGCGGGTCTGGGGTGGTGTCGGGCCCCAGATCCGCCACGTATCCCTCAGCGCGGCGCAAGGCGGTGAGACGCTCCAGTCGTTCCTTCAGGGTGCCGCCGCCGATCAGGCTCCGGTAGTGGCGGGCTTTGTCCGCCGCCTGCTGCTCCATGAGGGTGGAGACCGTGTCCGGGGGGAGGGTGGCCGCCATGGAGTGGAGCAGGCCCAGGGCGAACGTTTCGCTCCCATCCCCAAAACGCTCTTGCCCCCGCGAGGTGAGCCGCCAGTGGTTGGTGGGGCGGCCAGGGCCGGCGGCGGCGGCGCTGGCCTCCACCAGGTCGTCTTCCTCCAGGCTGCGAAGGTGGCGCCGCATGGCCTGCACGGACACCCCCAACGCGCTGGCCAGAGCGGCGGCGGTGGCTTCCCCTTGGCGCAGGAGTAGGGCGAGGACCGCGTCTCGAGTGGCCAGGGGTTCTTCGGCCATCGCGCCCTCGGCTGTCACGCCATCGGTGGCAACAGCCTCCGATTCCGCCGAAGCGGACCGCGTACGGGATCGGGGGGGGTGACGGACGCTCATGGGGGTGGAACTCACGGTTTCTCGCACGCAACCGTCTCCACACCTTGCCATGGGGGACGGGCAAATGGGTGGGCCGAAGCGGATGGACCAGGGACAGGACACAATGGAGCAGGCCGCATCCTCCGTGGGATGCCCTAGGCTGCGACGGTTACGAAACAAAATCCTTTCGTAAATCCCTTTCGCCATCCGTTCCGCAACCGGTCCTCCGCCAGTCCCCCGCTTAAGCAGCCGTGTCCAGCTCAGAGATCCAGACATCTCCCACCCCGTCGGCCCCCGCCGATCCCCCAGCCAAGGCAGAGCAAAGCGCCAGCCTGGAGGTGATCCGAAAATTTGCCGAAACCTACGCCCAGCGCACGGGTACTTATTTTTGTGCCGACCTTGGCGTGACGGCCGTCGTGCTGGAGGGGTTGGCCCGTCACAAGGATGATCTCGGAGCCGCCCTCTGTCCCTGCCGTCACTACGAAGACAAGGAAGCGGAAGTGGCCCAAGCCTTTTGGAATTGTCCCTGCGTGCCCATGCGCGAACGGAAGGAGTGCCACTGCATGCTCTTCCTCACCGAAGACAATCCATTCAAAGGGGAACGGCAAACCATCAGTCTTGACGAAATCAAAGCCCACGCCACCGGCTAATCGCCCCAGCCATCCATGAGCAGCACAAGCCTCGAGAGCCTGGTCGCAACCCCGTACAAATACGGTTTCGTCACAGACATCGAAACTGAAAAATTCAGTAAGGGCCTCAGCGAAGACGTCATTCGCAAGATATCGGCCATCAAGGAAGAGCCCTCCTTTCTCCTCGATTTTCGCCTGCGCGCCTATCGTCATTGGCTTACCCTCGAAGAGCCCGATTGGGCCGCCCTCAGTTATCCAAAGATTAATTTCCAAGACATCATTTATTACGCCGCTCCCAAGCAAACTAATCAGAAGGCAAGTCTGGACGAGGTTGATCCCAAGCTGTTGGAAACTTTTGAGAAACTTGGCATACCGCTCAGCGAGCAGAAGAGATTGTCTAATGTTGCCGTTGACGCTGTTTTTGACAGTGTTTCTATAGCCACTACGTTTAAGGAAAAGCTGTCCGAGCACGGGGTGATTTTCTGCTCAATTAGCGAAGCCGTACGGGAGCATCCTGAACTCGTGGAGCTCTATCTCGGCAGTGTCGTACCGGCCAATGACAATTTTTTTGCCGCGCTCAATTCAGCCGTTTTTAGCGATGGTTCCTTTGTCTTCATCCCTAAGGGCGTGACATGCCCCATGGAACTGTCCACCTACTTCCGTATCAACTCTGGGGACACCGGACAATTTGAGCGCACACTCATCATCGCTGAAGAACGTTCATCAGTGAGCTATTTGGAAGGATGCACCGCCCCCATGTTTGATACCAATCAGCTGCATGCCGCAGTCGTGGAATTGGTGGCCATGGACGACGCGGAAATCAAATACTCAACAGTGCAAAATTGGTACGCAGGAGATGCCAATGGAGTGGGTGGAATTTATAATTTCGTCACGAAACGTGGCCATTGTCGCGGCAGTCGTAGTCGCATTAGCTGGACCCAGGTGGAAACCGGATCAGCAATAACTTGGAAATATCCTGGCTGTGTCCTACAGGGCGATGGTTCTATTGGTGAGTTCTATTCAGTTGCCCTCACCAACCATCACCAACAGGCCGATACGGGCAGTAAAATGATCCATATTGGACCCCGCACCCGCTCCACAATTGTCAGCAAAGGCATCAGCGCTGGGCATTCAAGCAATACCTATCGCGGGCTGGTACAAATAGGTCCCAAGGCCGTTGGCGCCCGCAACTTCAGCCAGTGCGACTCAATGCTCATTGGCGATCAGGCTGGCGCCAATACCCACCCTTACATTCGCTCCCAACAACCCAACGCGGACGTGGAGCATGAGGCCAGCACCTGTCGCATCTCCGAAGATCAATTGTTCTATCTACAAAGCCGTGGCATCGGGCTAGAGGAAGCTGTTTCCATGATGGTGAGTGGCTTCTGCAGAGACGTGTTTAACCAATTGCCGATGGAGTTTGCGGCAGAAGCCGATAAGTTATTGGCCCTCAAGCTGGAAGGCTCCGTTGGTTGATCCGCCCCCGTCCGCCCCAACGGATCCCTCTCCCAATTCCATTTCATGACCCACTAAGGACTACCCGTGATACGCCCTGATTCTCCCGTTCTCCTCGAGATCCACGATCTCCACGCCCAAGTTGACCAACAACCCATCCTCCATGGGGTCAATCTCACCATTCGCGCTGGAGAAATCCATGCCCTGATGGGCCGCAATGGCAGTGGCAAAAGCACCCTTTCCAAGGTTCTAGCCGGCCATCCGGCCTATGAGGTGACGGCGGGAACAGTTCGTTTTCAGGGCGAAGATCTCCTGGCCATTACCCCGGAAGAGCGGTCGCGCAAGGGGCTGTTTCTGGGATTCCAGTACCCCGTGGAAATCCCGGGAGTCAGCAATCTGGAATTCCTGCGGGTGGCCACCAACGCCCGCAGAGCGCAGCTGGGGGAGGAGGAATTGGATTCGTTCAGTTTCGAAGATCTGGTGCGGGAGCGGCTGCAAGTGGTTCAGATGGATCCAGCCTTTTTGGATCGCAGCGTCAACGAGGGCTTTTCCGGTGGAGAAAAAAAGCGGAATGAGATCCTGCAAATGGCTCTGCTTTCACCCAGCGTGGCCATCCTTGACGAAACCGATTCCGGTCTCGACATCGACGCCCTGCGCATCGTGGCGGGAGGCGTCTGTCAGCTGGCTGGGCCTGACAACGCCACCCTCTTGATTACCCATTACCAGCGCCTGCTGGATGCGATTACGCCGGATTTTGTGCATGTGATGGCCGCCGGACGGATTTTGCGCACTGGTGGCAAGGAGTTGGCCCTGGAGCTCGAGCAACAGGGATACGACTGGGTCGATGACGCCCTGGCCAACCTCCAGGCCCCCACGCCCGTGGAGACGCGCTGATGCCTGCCCTCTCCCACCCCGCGCGCCAGACCCCGTCCCAGTCGTCACTCCAAGGGCTGGCCTGGATCGAAGCCCTCCTGGAGGCCTTTCCCGAGACAGCCCCGGCCGGTGACCGGATAGAGGCCCGTCGCGCTTTGGCCTCCGCGGGCCTCCCCAGCCGGCGCCAGGAGGCGTGGCGTTTCACCGATCTCTCCCCCCTCTCCCAGATCACGCCCCGGCCCCTTCCCCCGGGAAGCGCCCACCAGCCCGCCCTCCCCGCCCCCAGCACCAACAGCTGGCGCCTGCGTCTCGACGCTGGCGCCGCCCTCGGGGAGGTCAGCTGGCCCAAAGGCATCGAACCCTTGCCGCCGGCCCACTCCACCGTGCTGGCCGAAACGGAAGTCGCCGACCAGTGGAGCACCCGACTCAATGGCGCCCTGGCGACGGAGATCCTCGCTCTGCGCATCCGCGGTTCTGTGGCCCCCTGCCTTGAGCTGGTCAGCGACACCGGAGGGGATGCGGGCGTGCGCCCCCTTCGGCTGGTGCTGCTGCTGGAGGACGGAGCCTCCCTGGACCTGCTCCAAGTCCACCGGGCGGCTGGCCCCAGCCTCACCAGCGTGGTGATCGAAGCACGGCTGGGTCGGGACGCTTGCCTGCGCCACGGCGTGGTGGCCCAGGGCGCCGACAGCGCCGCCCTGTTGGCGGTTACGGCGGTATGCCAAGCCCCGGGCAGCCTCTATGACCAAACCAGTGTCTGTTCGGGCTGGGGCCTGGCTCGGCAGGAGCCGGTGATTGTTCAGATCCATGGCCAGGCCCACACCCGCTTGCGCGGCCTCCACTGGGTGGACGGTCATCAGCTGGCCGACACCCACAGCCGGGTGCGCTTCGCCGGCCCGGAGGGCCGCCTGGACCAACTCCACAAGGTGGTGGCCGATGGCTCGGGCCACAGCGTGTTCAACGGATGCGTGCAAGTGCCTCGCCAGGCCCAACGCACCGAAGCCAGCCAACTCAGCCGCGGCCTCCTCCTCTCCGATCGCGCCCGCATCGACACCAAACCCGAATTGGAAATCGTGGCGGATGACGTGCGTTGCACCCACGGGGCCACCATCAGCCGCCTGCGGGAGGAAGAATTGTTTTACCTGCGCAGCCGCGGCGTCGGGGCCAGCCAAGCGTCACGGCTGCTGTTGCGAGGCTTTTGTGAAGAGGTGCGAGCCGCCCTCCCTGAGGCCGCCGCGGCCTGGACCCCGCTCTCCACCCTTCTGGCGGAGGCACCCTGACGATGACCCTTGCCCCGAACCCGTCCCTGGTCGCCCCCAGTGCCGGCGCCCCGCCCGTTGAGAACCTGGCAGCCCTCACCCGCGCCGACTTCCCCCTGCTGGCGCAAACCGCCTGCCTCGGCCAACCCCTGATTTACCTGGACTACGCGGCCACCAGCCAGAAACCGCGCCAGGTGCTGGACGCCCTCCAGCGGTACTACAGCCACGACAATGCCAATGTTCACCGCGGCGCCCACCAGCTGAGCGCCAGGGCCACGGAAGGCTTTGAGGCGGCCCGCGAGAAAACGGCGCAATTTGTGGGTGCCCGCCGCTCCCAGGAAATCGTCTTCACTCGCAACGCCAGCGAATCGATCAACCTGGTGGCGCGCAGCTGGGGGGACCTGGCCCTGGCCCCCGGGGATGAGGTGCTGCTCTCAGTGATGGAGCACCACAGCAACCTGGTGCCCTGGCAACAACTGGCGCTACGCACGGGCTGCGTGCTCCGCCATGTGGGCCTCACGCCAAGCGGCGAGTTGGACCTGGAGGATTTTCAGGCCAAACTCAACGAGCGCACCCGGCTGGTGAGCCTGGTGCACGTCAGCAACACCCTGGGCTGTTGCAATCCGATCTCCCAGCTGGCCGCCCTGACCCACGCCGCGGGCGCCCTGCTGCTGGTGGATGCCTGCCAGAGCCTCCCCCACCAGAGGATCAACGTGGCCGAACTGGGCTGTGAC
>JBKCVY010000357.1:0-3672 GCA_046317475.1 Cyanobacteriota bacterium
CGGTAGGGCTGGCCCTGTGGGTCTTTGGCGGAGAGAAGTTTCAGCCCCAGTGCCATCCGGCCTTGGGGAACGTTGGCCGCCAGCGGAATCTCACGACGCAGGCCATTCCACGAGCCCTCGAACTGGGCGGTGAGGGTCTCCCGCACCTGCACCGAGCCGTTGCGCGCCACCTCCGCTTCCATGCGGAACAGCTTCAGCTCCAGGCGCCGTTCCGCCGCGTGGACCGCTCCGCCCCCAACCTCTGGTGCCAGCGGCGCCAGCGCCAGCCCCATGCCGAGCGCCAGGGCCACGGCAAGGAGTCCGTGACGCCAGCGTCCAAGGCTGGACCGTCGCCAGCTTGTCGCACCTCGCCTCGGCGTCCAGCGCGGGGAGGGGACGCTCCCGTCAGCCACGGAACTCAACCCTGGGCACGCCGGCCTCGGCGCGGTCGCCCAGTTCGAAGAAGCTCCGGGACCGGAAGCCAAAGGCACTGGCCACAAGATTGGAGGGGAACTGGACCAGCGCCGTGTTGAGATCCCGCACCACCGCGTTGTAGTAACGACGGGCGTTCTGCAGCGCCTCCTCGACCTTGCCCAGGTCGTTTTGCAGCCCCGTGAAGCTTTCCACCGCCCGCAGGGCCGGATAGGCCTCCGCCAAGGCCAAGAGTTGGCCCAGGGACCCCGTCAGCCGTTGCTCGGCCTGTTGCCGCTGGGGCAGCCCCCGGGCGCTGATCGCGGCGTTGCGCGCCTCGATCACCGACTGCAAGGTCTGCTTCTCGTGGCTGGCATAGCCCTCCACCGTTCGCACCAGGTTGGGGATGAGGTCATGGCGACGCTTCAATTGCACATCGATGTCGGCCCAGGCGCTGCTGGCCTGCACGTTGAGCTGGGCGAGCCGGTTGTAAAGAGCGATGAGCCCCAGGGCCAGGGCCAACACCACCGCGGCGACCAGCAGAGGGGCCATGTGCTGGACGATGGCATGAAGGTGCGCATCTTATCCTTTGGCGCCGGGCCATTTCGGGTCGACTCAGGCCGGGCTGGTGAAGTCGCTGCAACTGAACTGACCACCTCCCCTGCGGGGACGTCGGCGGCACCCGGCCTGGCTCCTCGGGGCTGGAGCATGGGCTTAGGGCCGCGGTTCCGGGGCCGGCGTTGGCGTCGCCAACCCAAACGAGCGTTCCAGCCGGGACAGCACCACATCGGCGAGCACCTTGACCCGCCAGCGGCAGGCCTGGGTTTCGCCGCTCGCCAGGGTGCCCGTCTCCCAGTATTTGTTGCTGCCCGCTCCGCCGCCGCAGAGGGCGAAGTGGTCGCAGTCTTGGCGGCAGAGGTCCACACCGGCGGCCATGTCGGCGGCGATGCGGCGGAAGGTGGGCGTGGTGAGCACCGACTCCAAACTGTCGCGCCCCACCTGCCCGAGGACAAAATCGCCATAGCGCTCGCCGCGCGCGCCCAGCAGTTCGGGATCAAAGGTGGAGAAGCGACCCTCCACATCCACGCTCAAAATCACAAAAGGCCGGTTCATGTCGGTGTGCTCCACGGGGGCGTTGCCCACCAGCTGGCCGCAGAGCGTTTCAAATTCCCGCAGGCGCAGGGCGCCGGGCTGGCTGGCGCAGAGGTCCCAAAACCGCTCCAAAAAGGCGCGCCATCGCCCCTCCAAGCCAGGGCGATCCAGGCTGGAGAGCGGATTGGCGCCCTCCGTTTCCTCCATGTTGAAGCCCACATCCCGGATGCCATGCTCCACAAAAAAGGAGAAAAGCGCATCGGGGTGGTCGAGGGAGGCGGCGGTGAGCACCGTGATCACCTCAAAGGGAACGCCATGGCGGCGCAGTTGATCGATGCCCCGCATCGTGGCGGCGTGGCTGCCCAGGCCGGTGCGGGTCCGCCTGTGGGCGTCATGAAGAAAGGCCGGGCCATCCAAGCTCACCCCCACCTGGAGGTCGTTGCGAACGAAGCAATGGCACCAGCGGTCGTCGATCACCGTGGCGTTGGTCTGGATGGCCTGGCTGATGCGCAGGTCGCCTCGGCCGTGGCGCGCCAGAGCGGCGGCAATCCGATGGCTGGCCTCGTCGTAAAAGGCGGGGTGCATCATCAGCGGCTCGCCAGCATGCCAAAGCAGGGTGAAGTCGCCCTCGACAAAAGGACTGCTCAGCACCGTGTCGAGGATGGGATCCAGCAAGGCGGGTTGCAGTCGCCGACGATCCTGCCGATCGGGCAGGTAGCAGTAATCACAGTTGAGATTGCAGTAGGGCGTGGCTTGCACCACCAGCAACGCCAGGGGGCCAGCGGTGGCCCTCAGGCTGGCACTGGTTTCCTCGGTGAGGACCGCGGGCAGGGGCGGGCTGATTGTCATGGTGAAGGGTGCTGGGCGGGTGAACCAACCGGGTGCGGGACGCCAAGGACGGGGGCGCTACCAGTTGATGAAGCGGGGACCGTTGCGGAAGTTGCCCCAACCGGGCCGGAAGTTGGCCCACCCCGCTGGGCGGCTGTGGTAATTGCCAAAGCCGTGATTGGACCAGCCGCGATTGACCCAGCCCCGGCCGCGGCCGTTCCCCCAGGCGCCCGCCGCCACCCAGGGCTCCCCCGGGACCGGGCCGTGTTCGCCGTCCTCCAGTTGGCCCGCGCGGGCGCGGATCGCCTCCGACAACCGCCGCAGGCGAGCCTCCATCGTCTCGTCCGCTGGCGCTGCACCCCCCTCGCCCGCCGCCGCCGTTGACGTCCGGGGGGAAAGCTGGTCAGGGGGAGCGGCTCCGGGCGCGGCTCCGGGTGCGGCCTCCGGGGGGCCGCTTGTGGCGGAGGCGTCGCTGGCGGGGGGCACCAGGGCGGTGAGGGAGGGCAGGGCCAGCAGGAAGGCCAGCAACCCCGCGGAACGGGAGGGGGGCATGGGGCTCAGGGGCGGGAGGGCAGGACGGCTGGGCTGGAGGGCGCGATCGCCCCGGGCGCCAGCCGTTCGTGGGTGAGCAGCACGGCTTCGAAATAGGCGCGCACCATGTCGCTGGGCAGCTGCACGATGCCCTGGGGGCCAAACCAGCGGTTCACGGCGCCCACGGAGGCCGGATCATCATCCAAGTAGCCCTGGAGCAGTCCCACGATGGCCAGATTGGCCAGGTTGCGAAACGTGGAGTTGTTTTCCGGCAGGATGCAGCCCACCGCATAGCGTCCGTAGGCCTCCCGCGGCACGAGCTCATAGGCCTGGGTGCTCTTGAAGCCCTTGGCATAGGGCGCCAGCGCCCCCGCCAGGAGGATGGAGTCCCCCGCCATGCCATCCAGGCGGCCGGCGATCACCCCGGCCACGCCGGTCTCCAAATCCTTCTGGGGCAGCCGCACGGCCGCCGGCTGCAGCGCCCGGATGGTGGCTTCCCCCAGGGACCCGGGGATCACGCCGATCCGCTTGCCCGCCAGGGCTTCCGGCGTGGCCTTCACCCCGCCCTTGGTGAGCAGGCGAATGCCGGACAGGCTGAAGGGCACGCTGTAGTCCACCACCATCTCCAGCTGCCAGGTGAAGGGGATGCCGCAGGCCAGATCCACCTGCCCCTGGCTCACCATCTGGTAGAGCGCATCCGTGCTGTCCACCGGACGAAACTCCAGCCGCACCGGTTTCTGGATGTGGCGCGACACCTCCCGGGCGATCCGCTCCGCCACATCCACCGATACCCCCACCAGCTGTTGTTTGTCATCCACATAGGCATAGGGC
>JBKCVY010000358.1:0-2422 GCA_046317475.1 Cyanobacteriota bacterium
GGCTCATGGATCGGGAAGGCCCTCCGCCCAGGGCAGATCACGAAACAGCCGTCGCCGCAGGCGCCAGGTGTGGCCGTGGGCCAGATGGGCATTCCAGCTCAGGAGGCTCTCGCGGGCGGCGGTGAGGGGCAGTTCCCCCGCGGCCGCGGCGGCCATCTGGCGGCGCAGGCGGCGGCAGCCTCGGCGCAAGTTGTGATTGCGCACGCGGATCCGGCCGGGCCGCACCACGAAGCCCACGAAGCTGGCGCCATCGCCGCAACGGCGGGTTTGGGTTTTGATCGGGTGCGCCCTCAGGCGGAGGGCCGCCAGTTCCCTGTCAAGACAAGCCTTGGCTGTGTTGAGCGGCTCGGGATGGTCGGCGAAGAGGGCCAGATCATCGACATAGCGCAGGTAGGCGCGGATGCCTGGCAGGGCGGCCATCGCGTGATCCAGGGCATTGAGGTGGAGATTGGCGAGGAACTGGCTGGTGAGGTTGCCAATGGGCAGGCCCCTGGGGCGCTCCAACGGCGTGAGCAAGGTGTCGCCGGGGAATGCATCGAGGGCATGGCCGAGCGTGGCGCCATTGGCAAGGATTTGATCCAGCAACCAGAGGGTGCCAGGGCAGGCGAGGCGTTCCGCCAACTGGGCCCGAAGGATGGTGAGGTCGATGCTGGGGAAATAAAGGCGGATGTCGGCCTGGAGCACCCAGCGATGGCGGGCGGCGGCGGCGGTGAAGCGCCGCAGGGCGCGGTGGCTGCCATAACCGCGACGGTTGGCGTGGCTGCCGGGGTGAAAGGACCGTTCCAAGGGGGGAACAATCGCCGCGCAGAGGGCATGGTGCACCACCCGATCGCGGAAGGGGGCGGCGCTGATCAGACGCGGCTTGGGGTCGCGGATCCGGAATTGGCGGTAGGGGCCAGGCCTGTAGGTGAAGGAGCGCAGTTCCTCCTGCAAGCGCAGCAGCTCGGCCTCGAGGTTGCCGTTGAAAGCAAGCACCGCGGGCTGGTAGCGCTTGCCCAACCGCGCTTTGTGGGCGGCGGCGAGGAGACTGGCAAAGCTGGTGAGGCGTGGATACAGCCGTTTTACGGGGACTGGGCTCACGACCTCAAGCGGGACGCCGCTGTTGGGCCAGCCAGCCACTGTGCTGCTTGCCGATGGCGGTGATCAGGCGGCTGGCGTGCTCATAGCGGCGCATATCGATGAGCCGGAAGTCGTGGAGAAGGCGAGTTTGCAGCTGGATGAGATGGAGGCGCCCGCCCAGGGGTTCCAGGATCGGCAGGCGATCGCGCTGGAAGCGAGCCAGCGCCAACTGTTCCAGCAGCTCGTAGAGATTGGCGATCAGGCGATCGCCCAAACCGTGGCGGTGCTGGCGGGGCAGACGATGGAGGATCGGCAGAAACCAGCGGATCAGCTCCAGGGTGGCCTCCAGAATGGGAAGCTCGGCGGTGCTGGGAGTTGGACTGGAGCTGGAGCTGGGAGTTGAATTGGGGCTGGGGCTGGGGCTGGGCGGATCGGGAGCCATGGAGAAAGGGGCAGGACAACCAGCTTGAGGCATGGCCAGCGGTGAGACGAAACCAATCGCGGCGAGGCGCCGACGGCGCCATGGGGGGGACAGCCCACAACCGGCGACGTTTCGGTCCGGCAGCGGCAAGCCCACAGCCAGGGCTAAGAAACAACCAAGGGCTGAGGGATCAAGGGTTTAAGCGAGAAGGGAAGGGCCCTGGGGGAGGCAGACCACACGAACACCGACGCTGCCGTTGGCGAAGTCGGGCCGGCCGTGGCTGCGGTAGGCCGAGCGGCAGTTCCCGGCATAGCGGAGCCAGGAGCCGCCGCGCAGCAGCTTGCCAACGGATCCTCGCATCTCCTTGACTTTAGCGCTCTGGTTATCCTCTCGTCCTTTCTCCTTTGTCCTGGGGCTCCTCCAGGCCCTGCCATCCTCCGGCGCTCCCTCATAACTTTCATGCCATTCGTCCAAGCACCATTCCAAGACATTCCCGTGCATGTCCAGCAATCCCCACGCGTTCGCCGGGAACATCCCCACTGGGGTGGTTTGCTGCCGCCGCTCTCCCTTCGGACCGCTCGCATAGCTTTCGCTCGCGTTGTAGTTCGCCAACTCCGCCGTCAGCGTCTCCCCAAACGCAAATGCCGTAGTCGTTCCCGCCCGGCAGGCGTATTCCCATTGGGCTTCGCTCGGCAAGGTATAGGTGTGCCCCGTGCGTTGGCTCAAGCGAGAGCAAAATTCCATCGCCTCCTCCCAGCTCACCTGCTCCACAGGACGCCCATCCGTGGAGGCCTCGTCCTGGAAAAGTCGGGCATCGCCCTTGCCATCCACCCACTGGAAGAAGGAGGGATTCGCCTTCAACTCCCGCCCCCACTTCTCCCCCTCCCGCTCTCTCCACCCAGCCACCTCACGCCACTGCGCCTGGGTGATGGGGGCCTGCCC
>JBKCVY010000359.1:0-5292 GCA_046317475.1 Cyanobacteriota bacterium
CAACAACTACATCGATTACGCCATCAACGCTCTCGTTTGAGCCTTCGGCATCGATCTCCTAATCCAAGCCCCCCTCCACAGGGGGGCTTTTTTTGTCGACTGGATGTCCTCCCGGTTCCGTTGGACTGGCCGGCCCCAGCCCCATGCGGGCAGGTGCCAACATCAGAAGAAACCGATGTGTTGGTTCCGCTCACCATGCCTGGAGCGCTCGACAGCCATCCTCCCCTCACGGCGGCAGGGGAGCCCATCACCGAAGCCGAAGCCCACCGCCGACTTCGACAAACGGACGACCAATCCCTGCAGTACTACGCGGCTTGGTGGCTCGGGAAGATGCGCAGCCACCACCCCGACACCGTGCCCCTGCTGCTCCAGGTCCTCCGCCAGCGCCAACCCCGAGACGTGGCCGCTGGCGTGGAACACAACGCCGTAGCCCGGAACGCCGCCCGGGCCCTGGGAAAGGTGGGGAATGAACGGGTGGTGCCCGACCTGTTATCGGCCCTCGCCGATGAGGATGACGGGCTGCGGGAGGCGGCCGCCCGGGCCCTGGGCGAATTGGGCGCCAAGGACGCGGTACCACCGCTCTGCGAGCGGTTGGCCAGCGGGCCGGAGGGTGCCGGGGCCTGCAGGCCCAACAGCCCCAAGCTGCAAGAACCCTGCGAGGCGCTGATTGAGGCCCTCGGAGACATTGGCGTGGCCGAGGCGACCGTGGTGGCCACCATCACCCCCTTCCTCCACCATGACCGACCCCTGATCCGCAGTGCCGCCGCACGGGCGCTGCTGCAGCTCACCGGGGATCCTGTGTGGGCGGGGCACCTGCTCCCGTTGCTGGACCATCCCCAACTGCAGGTGCGTCGCGCCGCCCTGATGGACCTGGGGGCCGTGGGCTGGCGGGCGGCCCTGGAACCCATTCGCCGCACCCACGCCGAAAACAGCTTGAAACTGATTGCCCTGCGTGGCTTGGTGGAGAGGGGCTGGGGCGAACCTTCCACGCACGCGCTCCTGGAGGCGATGGATGACCTTCTCTGAGCACTCGCCACCGTGGCCCCCCAACGCCCTGGCCGAGGACCCGTTTGCACCCCTGATTGCCGCCGTGGAAAGGGCCGATTCGGCCCTCCTTCTCCTGAACAGCACACGAGCCCTCGCCGACGTCCTGGCGAACCGCACCCAAGGGGGAACGGAGCCACCGCCGCCGCGGAGCGCCCTCACCTGTTTAGTGCGCATCCTTGGCTTCAACAACCCAGGGGCGGCGGTGGCCGCCGTGGATGGCCTGATTGCGTGTGGTCCATGCGCCGTCCCTGCGCTGCTGGAGGGATTGGACGACCACAACTACGGGGCCCGCGCGTGGGCCGTCCGGGCCCTGGCCGGGATCGGGGACGTGCGCGGCTTGGAGGTGCTGGAACAGGCCCTGGCGGGAGATGTGGGACCCAGTGTGCGACGGGCCGCGGCCATGGGCATCGGATCGCTGAGGGTGGAGCCGTTGGCTCAGGCGGAGCGACGCGCCGTTCAGGAGCGTTCCCTGACGGCGCTGGAGCGGGCCCGGCATGACGGGGAATGGGTCGTGCGCTACTCCGTGGCCACGGCCATGGAAAGACTGGCCTTTTCCCTCCCCGTGATGGACGTTGGTCGCGGCCGGGCCCTCACCACCCTGGGCAGCCTCGCGGACATCCTCCAAGAAGAGGTGCCTGTGGTTCGTCTGCGCGCCCAACTTGGCCTGACGCGCCTGCTGGCCCCATGACGTCGCCCATGTCACCACCCATGCGTGAATCCCGCCCGACGGGCGTGCTGTTTGTTTGTTTGGGGAACATCTGCCGCTCCCCAGCGGCGGAGGGGTGTTTTTTGCACCTGCTGGCCCGCGAAGGGCTGGGGGAGGCCTTCCAGGTGGATTCGGCGGGCACGGGCAACTGGCATGTGGGACAACCCCCCGATCCCCGGATGCGCGCCGCGGCCGCTCGGCGGGGGATTTCGCTGCCAAGCCAGGCCCGCCAAATCGTCCCGGCGGATCTGGATCGCTTTGATCACATCCTCGTGATGGATCAGAGCAATCTCGCCGCGGTGCGTCAACTGGCCTCCGCAAGGCCCAGTCGGGCCACCATTGCCTTGATGACCCACTACTGCCAGCGCCATCGCGGGGAAGAGGTGCCCGATCCCTATTACGGAGGACCAGAGGGCTTTGATCAAGTGCTCGACTTGCTGGAGACGGCGTGCGAGGGGCTGTTGGAGCACTTGAGGCGCTGACGCTGAAGAAACCTCAGCCGCTTGGCAGGCTCCCCCCACCCGAATCCTGGGGAGCCCCGGGCCAGGCCTCTTCCGGCACCTTGGACCGGAACGCATCCACCAGGGCCTCGATCACGGCATCAATCCCCATGCCATCCGTGACCAAGACCAGGGCGTCGGGAGCTTGCTGAAGAGGGGCAAGGCTGCGGTTGGAGTCCTGCGCGTCACGCTGGGCAATCTGGCCCTCAAGTTCGGCCAAGTCCGGCACGGCATGGCCTTGCTGGCGCAAATCTTCCGCCCGCCGTCTGGCCCGCTCAGCCACGCTGGCCGTCAAGAAGATTTTGCACTCAGCGTCAGGGAACACCGCCGTGCCGGTGTCCCGCCCCTCCGCCACCAGCCCCCCACGCTCTCCCAGGCGCTGTTGCAGGGCGGTGAGGCAGTGCCGCACGCAGGGATGGGCCGCCACCGTCGACACCACGGCCGTAACCTCCGGGCCGCGAATGGCGGTGGTGACGTCATGGCCATTGACCAGAATCCTTGGCTGGCCCTGTGATGTTTGTTGGAGATCAAGATCCAGTCCCTCAAGCAGGGGAGCGACGGCCAGAGAATCGCCGGGATCGACACCCTGGTGCAGGATCCACCAGCACAGGGCCCGATACATGGCCCCTGTGTCCAAAAAGGTCAACCCTAGGCGTCGGGCCAAGGATCGGGTGACCGTGCTTTTGCCCGCTCCCGCGGGGCCATCGATCGCAATGATCGGCGCGCGTTGCATCAAGAAGAGGTGATCAATCAAACGGGTGGAACCACAGCGCACTGCCGTGGCAAGAAGCGCGATGCCCTCCAGCCGCTCAAGCGGCCGCAGGGTGGACCCATCCACCAAGCTCACATACTCTGGCACCAAGTTGTGGTTCCGCAGGCACGCCTCCAAGCCCGCAAGGACCACCGCCACAGGCGCCCCCCCGTCCTGGACACCGTCCCCCGCGGCGGCCAGACAGGCCGGCAAGGCGGAGGCACGCCGCCGTTCCTCTTCGCTGAGGTAGCCGTTTCTGGAGCTGAGGGCCAAACCATCCGCATCCCGCAGAGTGGCCATGGTTTGAATTTGAACGGGAAGTCCCAGATCAGTCACGACTTGGCGCAGGATCCGCACCTGTTGCCAGTCTTTTTCGCCAAGGAACATCCGCTCCGGACGAATCAGGGCCAGCAACCTGATCACAATTGTGGCGACGCCCTCAAAGTGACCGGGCCGCTGAACCGCGCAAAGGCCCGCCAACAGGGAGGCGGGGGGGACCAGGTGGGTCAGCTCCGCCTCCCCGTTGGGGAACATCTCCTCTGGTGAGGGAGAAAACAGGGCGTGGGCTCCGGCTTGGGCGGCCAGAGCGGCGTCTTCAGGCAGTCGGCGGGGATAACGCTCTAAATCTTCTCCTGGCGCGAATTGCAGGGGGTTGAGAAACACGCTCACGAGGACCCGGGGCTGCCCCCACCAGCGCGGGGCAGCGGCTTGCTGGATCAGCCGCAGGTGGCCCGCATGCAGCGCTCCCATGGTGGGCACGAAGTGCAAACCGTTGATGGGCAGCGATTGGCGCCAGGCCAAAAGTTCACTCTGGGTGCGGAGGAGTTGCAAGGGGGTGGAGGAGGGCCAAAAAAAATCCTCCCAGCCCAAGGGCCGGGAGGCGGGTTAGGGGAGGAGACAAATCCTCACTCGACCACTTCAAGCCGAACGCTTGCCACGCCGCTGGCTGTCAGGCCCAGAACTTGGGCCGCGCCGTGGGCCAAATCAATGATGCGGCCCCCGGAGAAGGGCCCACGATCGTTGATGCGCACCACCGTGGACAACCCATTGTTGAGATTGATGACTCGCACCTTGGTCCCGAAGGGCAGATAGCGGTGTGCGGCCGTGAGGGTGCCGGGGCGCAACACTTCACCACTGGCCGTGCGATTCCCGAAGAATCCAGGGCCATACCAGCTAGCTTGACCCACCTGCACGGCTCGGGCTGAGGCGAGCTGCTGGCCCTGGGCAAGGGGCAACGGCGGATTCAGCTTGAGGTTGTTCCGGTTCCAACGGGTGGGAATACCCGTATCGGGAACAGAAAAAGCGTCGAAGTTGGGTGTGGACAGCGAAGCGGCTTGGACGGGAGCCAGGAAGGCTCCAGCGATCAGGAAGGCAGCGGAGCCAAAACGTTGAAGTGCACGCATAACATTCGGAACACGCAAGAAATCGAGGGCCTCAGTTTCCCTTGGCGCACGGCTTAACCCAATGCGACCTAAATCAGAGATTCAAAGTGTCACAAACAGGTAGAAGCGATCTGAGCGAATTCCTTGCCGAGAAAAACAACCCACGCAACTTACCGGGGTTTCGATGGCTGAGAAGACGGAGAAATGGCCATGGAGACTGATCAGAAGTTGTCATATTTCAGGATTGGTCCAGTTTTTCCAGGCGTTGACGACGCCCCCAGCCAAGTCCTGGCATGAGGAAATCTGATGCTTTTGATCAGCTCAGCTAATCCTTATTTGTGCCAATCGCCCCACCGTCTACCGCCTCACCCCCTCTTTGCCGTCTCCTCGCTGAATCCCTCGACCGGCCGCGATGGCCGCCATTGGAGGATCGGAAGACTTGATCTGGGGCCATGGATTATCGAAGTGCCGGGGTGGATGTGCTGGCGGGTCGCGCCTTCATCGATCGCATTCGCGGCAGTGTCGATTCCACCCGCAGGCCGGAGGTCCTGGGAGGGGTTGGAGGATTCGCCGGGCTCTGCCGGCTGCCCGATGGCCTGCGGCAGCCCCTGCTGGTGGCCGGCAGCGATGGCGTGGGCACGAAGTTGGAGTTGGCCCAGCGCCTCTCCCAGCACGGAAGCATCGGCATCGACCTGGTGGCGATGTGCGTGAACGATGTCATCACCTGTGGGGCGGACCCCCTGCTCTTCCTCGATTACATCGCCACGGGACGGCTGAGCCCAGACAACCTGGCCGAGGTGGTGGAGGGGATCGCCCAGGGGTGTCGTCTCAGCGGCTGTGCGCTGCTCGGTGGGGAAACGGCCGAGATGCCAGGGTTCTATCAGGAGGGCCAGTACGACCTGGCGG
>JBKCVY010000360.1:0-2592 GCA_046317475.1 Cyanobacteriota bacterium
CGCCAGGGCGACCGCGCAACCCCCGCCCCCGCTCCCCTGCTGGCCGAGCGGCAGGACCTCCTGTAGGCGGCCCCCCCCTCCTGGCCTCTGGCCGGACCAGCAAGGAGGCGCTCCATGCGGTGATGGAACCGCTGGAGGCCAGCATCGCGGCCTATGGCCAGGCCAGTGGCGATCTCTACAACCAGCTCAATCTCCTTGCCCTGGAGGGGGTGCGGGGGCTCAGCGGTCCGGCGGATCCGAAGGCCATCCGGCAGGCGCGGGGCCTGATTGCCCACGTGGAGGAGCAGCGGTGCGCCGTGCCGGAGGATCCGTCCTTTTGGAGCGCGGTGGCCAGGCCCGATGCCCTGCTGGTCGAGCGTCTGGTGGATCGTCGTTTGGCGGCTGAGGGCGCCGCTGGCGACGAGGCCGCGGCAGCCGTGCTCCAGGCCTATCAGGCGGAGTTCGCCAACGTCCGCAGCACCCCCCTGGAACGGGAATCGGTGGTGGAGCAGCTCGCCCTGCTGGCGGACCTGGCGAAGGCCCGAGGCCGGGGCCGCACGGACCCCTGTCCCGCTGGTGCCATCCTTGGACAGCGGCTGGAGGCCATCGGTCAAGCCCTGCTCCATTGGGAGCGGGCGATGGCGCCCCAGGCCGGCGAGCCGGAGGGGACGGAGGGTGGGGATGACGTGATCGAGACCCTGCGCTGACCGCGCCAAACCGGTTGGTCGGCGCGGTGAGGGAAAGTGGCTGGGTCCTGAAGCGACGGAGCGATCGGCGGTGAACGGCGGTGAGGGCAGGGCGCAATGGAGCGGTGACGGACTGGTGATTGGCGCCGGCCCCGCGGCTCTGGCCATTGCCGCCGAACTGGGAGCGCGGGGATTGGCCATCGCGGGCCTTGCCCCCGCCGATCCGACCGCCCCCTGGGCCAACACCTACGGCATTTGGGCGGAGGAGGTGGAGGCGTTGGGGTTGGGCCACCTGCTCTCCCACCGCTGGAGCGACTGCGTGAGTTACTTCGGCCCCGGCGGCCCCTTGCCCGGTCCCATCCACCATGGGCGCGCCTATGGCCTCTTTGACAAGGAAGCCCTGCAGCGCCACTGGATGGGACGGTGCGCCGCGGCGGGCGTGCGCTGGCATCGGGGCAGCGCCAAGGCGATTCACCATGACGCCACCCGCTCCACGGTCACCACCGCCGCTGGCGAGACGTTCACCGCCCGCCTGGTGGTGGATGCCAGCGGCCATGACCCCGTCTTTGTCCACCGTGGCGCGGATGGCCCCGTGGCCGGCCAGGCCGCCTACGGCCTCGTGGGCCGCTACAGCGCCCCTCCGATTGCCCCCGGGCAGTTCGTCTTCATGGACTATCGCCCCGACCACCTCTCCGAGGCCGAGCGACGCCTGCCCCCCACCTTTCTGTATGCCATGGATCTGGGGGATGGGGTGTTCTTCTGCGAGGAAACGTCCCTGGCCCTGGCGCCACCGGTGCCCTTCCCCACCTTGCGGGCGCGCCTCCACCAACGCTTGGCCCACCGGGGAGTGGCAGTGCGGGAGGTGCTCCATGAGGAGTTTTGCCTTTTTCCCATGAATCCTCCCCTTCCCGACCTGTGTCAACGGGTGGTGGGGTTTGGCGGCGCGGGGGGGATGGTGCATCCGGCCTCGGGCTACATGGTGGGGAGCGTGTTGCGGCGAGCGCCGGTTCTGGCGGACGCCATCGCCACCGCCCTGGACGGGGGGCTGCAAGGCCAGGCGTTGGCGGAAGCGGCCTGGGGGGGGCTCTGGAGTCCGGCCCTGCGGTGGCAGCACGCATTTTTTCGTTTTGGACTGGAGAAGTTGATGCGTTTCGATGAGGCGCGCTTGCGCCACCATTTCCAGACATTCTTCCAACTTCCTGTCGAACAATGGACGGGTTTTCTCACCAACACCCTGGCGCCCCGCGATCTGTTGGTGGCCATGGTGCGGCTCTATGGCCAGGCCCCTTGGGATGTGCGCTGGGGTTTGATGGCGTTGCCCGGACGGGAAGGGGCCCTTTTGGCTCGCATGCTGGGCGTGGGCGCCATGAACGCGGTCTCAGCGGCTGGACAGTGGGGGGGAGCAAGGGGGTGAGGCAGCCCGTCTGAAGGGGCGTCAGCATGGGAGCACCGTGCCACTCCCATGCCCGCCACCGTGCCCGCCTCTGATGGTTCCGCTTCTGATGGGTCCGCCCCCCCGGCCCCTTCGCCCCGCTCCCGGCTGCTTGCCCTTCTGCGGCAGGGTGGGTCGAGGCAGGAGATTGGGGAGCTGATCCCCCAGGTGGAACAGGCGCAACCGGCCGATTTGCGGCGCGATGCCCCGTTGGTGGAGGGCGTGTGGGAGTTGCGTTGGAGCAGCAGCTCCCTGCCGTACTTGGCCACGGCTCCCTGGCTCGCCAACTTGCAGGTGCTTGCCCCGTCCCGGGGGCAGGGCAGGTACCTGCTGCGGCTGGCGGGCCCCCTGGGCGTGCTGGCGGGCATCGTCGTGCGGGCGTCCATCGCCTTCTCTACCGCCGTCTGGGGTCGACCGGCGTGGCGGCCAGGCCCACGCCGGTGGGGGGGGGCACCGTGCGTTGCCCCGATGCGGCCACGCCCAAGGCACAGTCTC
>JBKCVY010000361.1:0-9702 GCA_046317475.1 Cyanobacteriota bacterium
GAGCGGTATATGCCTTCGTGCAGGGGAGCTCGGTGGTGGGGGAACCCACCGCCGCCGCCGTGCTCTCCCGCAGCCAGGCGCTCAGCCACCGGCGAGTGGCTGGCTGGCGCGCGCAGACGAGCAGGCCACTGGTGAAGCGCCCCAGGCGGTGCACAGGCCGGGGAATCCCCGCGGGATCGGAACGATGGCGGCGCTCCATCAGGCGCAGCACGGTGTGCTCCAACCAACCACCAGCCGGTAGCACGGGCAGGCCAGCGGGCTTGTCGATCACGTGCAGGTCGCCATCGTCATGCACCACACGCCACTGGGACGGCACCGCCTCCTCCCGCCAGGGGGGACGGTGCCAGGCCAAATGGTCACCCACCAGGAGTGGCATTTCCCCCCAGAGACGCACGCCATTGCGATGGATTTCCCCTGCCGACAGCCTCGCCCGCCACACCGCCAACGAACTGTGGGGGTGGTGCGCGGCGTAAAACGGCGCGATCCCATCGGCCGCCGCCCAAACGCGATCGCGGTAGATCCAGCCCCCATTGGACGCCGGGGCCAACCAGCCGTCCTCAGTCGACGAGGCCATGCTCCAGGGCATAGCGCACCAGCTCGGTGCGGCTGGAGGTGCCGGTTTTGATAAAAAGGCGGCTCACGTATTTCTCCACATTGCGGATGGAGGTGTCGAGCTGGCGGGCGATTTCCTTGTTCATCATCCCCTCCGCCACCAGCTGCAGCACGCTGGCCTCCCGGGGGGTGAAGTCAAAGGCCATGGCGGGGGCCTGTTTCTTCACGCCGCCGGTGCCCAGCATCGAACGAATTTCCGTGATCTGCTTGGCCATGTGCCCAATGTCGGCATCGGCGAAGCGGGCCGCTTCCGCCAGCAGCCTCTCCTGACGGCGCACCACATTGCGCAGCCGCGCCACCAACTCCTCTGGATCAAACGGTTTGGGGATGTAGTCATCCGCCCCAGCCGTGAAGCCAGCGATGCGATCGGTCGTCATGCCCTTGGCGGTGAGAAAGATCACTGGTGTGCCGCCCAGCCGCTCATCGGCGCGCAACCGCTTCAACAGCCCGTAGCCGTCGCAGCGGGGCATCATCACGTCCGTGATCACCACCTCCGGCATGAGGGCTTGGGCCTGGGTCCAGCCGTCCTCGCCGTCGTTGGCGGTGCTCACCTGAAACCCCTCGTCCTCCAGGAACGCCTTTACCGCCGCCCGCAGGCCGGGCTCGTCATCCACCAGCAACACCCGCAGCGGGGGGCGCTCCGCTTCAACGCTCGCTGGTTCCGGCAGGGGCGCTCCCGCCGGGGTGGGTGCGGCGGAATCCGCGGGGGTGGAGGGTGCCATGGGAAAACGCGACGGTCTCACCCTAGGGACGGCGGGGCCCTGGCACCACCTGCTCCCGTTCCACCAGGGCGCCGCTGAAGCCCAATCGCCGCGCCTCCGGACCAAGCATGGCCGGATCCTTGCCCGCCTGCTGGGGGAAACAGGCGGCCCACCAAATCTGGTGATCCAAACGATTGGCGCGGGTGATCGGGCCGCCCGGATTGAGCTCCCGCAGGATCAACACCCCCCGGGTGCCGCCACTGCCACCGGTGATGCGCATCGGTTGACTGGGGCCGCAGTTGAGCACATCGGTGGAGACGAACACCCGATCCTCCGTCTGCTCCCAGATCTTGATCCGCCAGACCCCCGGCTGGCCCGGATCCGGCTGCCGAGCAAACACCCCCAGACGCCACCGGCCCTTGAGGGTGAACTTCTTCTCCAACACCAGCAGATCCGGTGGGGGTGGAGGGTCATCGCCAAAGTCCCCATCCAATGGGGCAAGGCCGGGTTGGCTGGGACTCGTTGGGCTGGGACCAGATGGGCTGGGGGTCGTTGGGCTGGGGGCGAGCTGGGACGGGGTCGGCGAGACGGCCATAGGCGCCGCCGCCGTGGGCGCGACGGACGCCCCAACCACGACCCAACACCCCCCAACCCCGATGCACGCAAGATGGAGGCGGCCGAACGGCGAAGGGAAGGGGAGTTTTGTCACCATGGCGCCATGCTGACCTACCTGGATCACCACGCCACCACCCCCTGTGCCACCGAGGTGGTGGAGGCCATGGCGCCCTGGTGGCAGGAGCGGTTCGCCAATCCCTCCAGCCGGCTCTACCGGCCAGCCCTCGAGGCCTCCGCCGCGGTGGAGCATGCCCGCGCCCTGGTGGGACAAGCCGTGGGGATGGGGGAAGAGGCGGTGGTCTTCACCAGCGGCGCCACCGAAGCCAACAACTTGGCCCTGCGGGGCGTGGTGGAAGCCGCCGCCCTGGAGGGCAACCCGCGCGGCGCCCTGGTGACCCTGGCCACCGAGCACCGGGCCGTCCTGGATCCCCTCGCCGCCCTCGCCCGCCAGGGCTCCCCCCTCGCCGTGCTGCCGGTGCGGCCCGATGGCCTGGTGGATCTCCACCAGCTGGACGCCGCCCTGGGCGACGACACCCTCCTGCTCTCCGTGATGGCGGCCAACAACGAGATCGGCGTGCTCCAACCCTTGGAGACCATCGCGGCCCTCTGTCGACGCCGGGGCGTGCTGCTCCACTGCGACGCCGCCCAGGCGGTGGGCCACATCCCCCTCCCCATGGCGGAGCTGGGGGTGGATCTGCTCACCCTCAGCGCCCACAAGTTTTACGGGCCGAAGGGGGTGGGGGCGCTGGTGGTCCGTCCGGGCGTGGCCATCCGCCCCCAACAGCTGGGGGGTGGCCAGGAGCGGGGCCTGCGGGCGGGCACCCTGCCCGTGCCCCTCATCCTCGGCCTGGCCGCCGCCCTGCGGCTCGCCCTGGGGGATCAGCGGGAGCGGTCGGAACGGCTGGGCGCTTTGCGCGATCAGCTCTGGAGTGGCCTGCGCGCCCTTGGCGGGGTGCGGCGCAACGGCTCCACCTCCCACTGCCTCCCCCACAACCTCAATGTCACCGTCGCCGGTGTGGATGGCACGCGCCTCCATCAGCTCCTGCGCCGCCGGCTGGCGGTGAGCGGAGGTTCAGCCTGCGGCCAGGGCAGCCCGTCCCATGTGCTCGCGGCCCTGGGCCACAGCCGGCAGGAGGCGGCAGCCTCCATCCGGTTCGGCCTGGGGCGGAGCACGGGGGAGGCGGAGGTGGCGGAAGCCCTGGCGGCGGTGGCGGAGACGCTGTCCATCCTGCGGCGCCCTGCCTAGCTTGAAGACGCTTCCGCGCCCATTGCTCCCCCATGTCTGCGACTGAATCGCGCCCCCGGCTGAAGGTGGGGCAAGCCCTGGGGGATGGTTGGCGCGCCTTCCAGCGGGCCCCGTGGCTGTTTGTGGGGTTCTTCTTGGCGCTCACCGCCCTGCAACTGCTCCTCCAAGGGATCCAAGCGGGCTTGCAAGTCCTCCTTCCCCCCATCGACACCGGCACCCTGCCCTCCTTCCCGCCGGCCGGCGCCCCGTTGGGGTTGGGACTTGCCTCGCTGCCTTCCAGGGCGCTGATCTATGGCGTGATCTTCCTCACCCTCATCGCGGGGTTGGTGATCAACATTTGGGGCACCTGCGGGATGGTGCGGGCCGCTTGGGTGGCCCTGGGCGGTGGCCGGCCGCGGCTGAGCACCTTTGTCCGTTTCGATCCCCGCGTCCTGTGGCGGCTCTATTTCCCAGGCCTCCTGCTGCGCTGTGCCGTCATCTTCGCGGTGGTGGTTGTTGTGGTGCTGACGGCGGTGCTGGGCATGGTGAACCCCCTGCTGGCCCTGCCGACCCTCCTCCTCCTGTTCGCGGGCTTCCTCTATGTCGCCGTCAGCCAGACCTTTCTGCCCCAGGTGGCCCTCCTCCATGACACCAACCCATTCGACGTCCTGGCCCGCGGTCGCGAGGTGGTGGATCCAGTGTGGCTTGACGTGTTGCTGTTGGGCCTCTTGAACGCTGCCCTGCTGATCGCCGGCTTGCTCGCTTGCCTGATTGGGCTGGTGGTGGCCGCCCCCGTGTCGATCTGCATGGTCACGGCGGCCTATCGGCAGCTGTTTGGACCGGAGGATCGCACCGGCCTGCTGCGGACGCTGCCCGCGGCGGGCTCCTAACGGAACGGTCCCGCCGTCAGCGCCACAAACCCCGCCACCCCCAACACCGCGAGCACGCATTGGGCCAGCCGACTCACCAGCATGCCCGCCACCACCGCCAATCCCACCAACACCGACCGGCGCAAGCGCGCCAGTCCGAGGGGCCCCAAGGAGGTGGGGGCGGTGAACATCTCCCCCATCGCCGCCCCCACCAGGGGACCCACCAGGGCGCCCACCAGCGGCCCACCCACGGGTAGGGCGGGCAGCAGGCCGAACAGCCCCGCCAGCAAGCCCAAACCGGAGCCGATGTAGGCCCAGCGGGTGGCCTGCATGCGGGCGGCACCCAGTACCAGCCCCAACGCCTCCGCTCCCCACCCCAACACCAGGATCACCCCCGCCAAAAGCAGCGTCGGCCAGCCCGCGCTCCAGCCCACCGCCCACAGCCACAGCAGGGCCCCCAGGGGAAGCAGGGCCAAACCGGGCAAGACCGGCAGGAGGGTGCCGGGGATGGCCAACAGCTGCAACCCAAGGGCCGCCCACCACAGCCCATCGGTGCGGCTGAAATGGGGCACGGGGAGCTGGGGGAGAAGCTGGGACAGATCCAATCGAAACGGGAGGCAGGCGAAGCAAACGCTAGGGCCCTTGCCCGGCCTATCCAGGGGCGCCGCAGGCGCCTCAGGGGGCCGGCGCCGGCTCACAGGGAAACGCTTCGACCGTGCCCCACGGCTGTCGCAGCAGGAAGCGGGGATGGGCCGGATCCTCCAGGCTCCACCACCACTTGCCGTCGCTGAAGCTCGCCGGACCGGCGTTGTTGGTGCGGGGCAGCTGCAGGCTGAAGTCGCGCCAACGCAAGACCACACCGCCGCCCACCGGCACGGGAGCGGAGCTGGGATCGGGAATGGCGGGATCATCCACCGGCCCCCTCTCCAGCTGGGCCAGGAGGGGATCGCCGGCACAGCGGAAGGCCTGGGGGGGAAGGGCGGTGGCGGCCTGGGCCGGGGCGGGCATGGGCACCACCGCGATCAGGCAACCCAGGAGGCCAACCGCCAGGGCAACCCCCCACCCCCGCAGCGGAGCGGCCCATGGGCCCCATCCCCGCACAAACCCGCCCAGCACGCGGAAGGCAGCGACCCTGCGCCAGGCTGAAACGGTCGATGGCATCGCCTCCGCTCCGATGGCCCACCATTCTCCCCAGCCCGCGGGGCCCACGTTGGTGTTTGACGGCGGCTGCCCCTTCTGCCGCCATTTCGCCGAACTCAGCGAACTCAAGAGCGGAATCCCGGGGCTGCGGATCCGCGATGGCCGAAGCGATGGCGCCCTGCGCCAAGCCCTGGCCCAGCGGGGTTTCCACCTGCGGAATGGCGCCATGGTGATCGACGGAGAGCGGGTGTGGCATGGCGCCGCGGCTCTCCACTGGCTCTGCTCCCGCATGGAACCCAGCGCGGCGCTGCTGCGGGTGCTGGCGCCCTTGATGGCCGATGGCCCGCGCTCCCAAAGGCTCTACCCCCTGCTCTTGCTGGCACGGCGCCTGGCCCTTGGGCTGAAAGGATTGCCGGTGGATCCCGGGGCGGAATCTCCAGAGCCGCTGCCTCCTCCGCCGTAGGTCGTCGCCATCCAGCTCCCTCCCTCCCTCAAGGCTGGCGAGCGTCGCCGTCCAGCAGCCGCCGCGCCACCCGCAGCTTGGCGGAGCGGCTGCGGGGATTGGCCTCCAGCTCCGCCTCCAGAGCCGTGATCGGTTTGCGGGTGAGCCGCTCCAGCCGCGGATCCTCCAGAAAGGCCCGCTTCACCAGGCGATCTTCCAGCGAGTGGAAGCTGATGATCGCAAGCGTGCCACCGGGAGCCAGCCAATCCGGCGCCCGCGCCAGCAGGCGCTCCAGGGCGCCGAGTTCGTCATTGACGGCAACGCGCAGGGCCTGGAAGGCGCGGGTGGCGGGATGGAGACGGCCGTGGCGGGCCTTGGGGGGGTGGCACCCGCCGATGACGTAGGCCAGTTCAGCGGTGCCCCGCTCCCGCCAGGGGCGGTGGGTCCGCTCCGCCACCAGCCGCCGGGCAATCCGCCGCGACAGGCGCTCCTCCCCCAGGGAAAACAACAGATCCGCCAACTCCCGCTCCTCCAACCGATCCAGCAGTTCGCCAGCGGATTCCCCCTCCCCGGGGTTCATGCGCATGTCGATGGGGCCATCCTCCCGAAAGCTGAAGCCCCGCTCCGGCCGGTCCAGCTGGGGACTGCTCACGCCCAAATCCGCCAACACCCCCTGCACGGGCCCCTCGGGCGTGAACAGCGCGAAGTTGCTTGCCACGATTCGCGCCCGCGCGCCCCAGGGGGCCAATCGGGCGGCGGCGGCGGCGCGGGCGGTGGGGTCCTGATCCAGGCCCACCACCTCCAGGTCGGGGTGGGCCCCAAGCAGCAGGGCACTGTGGCCGCCGCCCCCCAGGGTGCAATCGATCAGCCGGGGCGGGGCGCCATCAGGCGCGGGCGACAGGTCGGCAAAGGCCTCCACCACCGCGGCGGCCAGCACGCTGTGGTGGGGGAAGGAAAGGGACGCTGGAGCGGTGGTCATTCCTCGCTGGGGCTTGCCATGGCTTTGAACCGCTCCCGCAGGGCCGGCACATAGGGAATCAACCCCCGGGCGCAAGCCTCCATCTGAACCTCCAAGGGCAGGAAGCGAATGTCCTGGATGAAACCATTCACCTCCAGCATCCAGACCATGGGCGAGGCATCGAGCTGGCTGGGAAGCGTCCACTGGGGGGAAAAGGGGCGGATGCGCAACAAGTCCCGCACCTTTTTGGAATGGGCCTGCCCGGTGCCAGCCGACACGTCGAAGTACGCATAGATGTCGCCTGGTTTGCAGTGGGGCTTCTGGGAGGGATCGAAGAGAAAGTTGACGCTGCCAATGGCATGCACCACCCCCGCGCACCAAGACGGTTCCCGACCTGTGAGCAGGGGCGAGGGACGCTTGCGCGCCAGGGATGACAGGGCGCTCAGAATCAGCTGGCGGTACTCGTCGTTGAGGTGCGACGCGCAAAATGGATCAATTCGGCCCATCAGGGCATCGAATCGCTCCCGCATGGCGGCGGGCACCTTCAGGGACGGCGAGGGGGGGTCAATAAACACCGCTGCGGCTGATGGGTTGGACTTTCTTCACACCTTGCCCCGGGGCCCCCGATCCACGCTGCCGGCATAGATCGCCTGTTTGCCCAGTTCATCCTCAATGCGGAGCAATTGGTTGTATTTGGCCACACGGTCGCTGCGGCTGAGGGAACCGGTCTTGATTTGGCCCGCCCGGGTGGCCACCGCCAGATCGGCGATGGTGACATCCTCCGTCTCGCCGCTGCGGTGGCTGATGACGCTCGTGTAGCCCGCTCGCCCAGCCAAATCAATGGCCTGCAGCGTTTCTGTGAGGGAACCAATTTGATTCACCTTGATCAGGATCGAATTGGCCACGCCACGCTCAATGCCCTGCTGCAGCCGGGCCACATTGGTGACAAACAGATCATCCCCCACCAACTGCACCGTGGTGCCCAGCCGCTCGGTGAGCTGCTTCCAGCCCTCCCAATCATCCTCGGCGACGCCATCCACAATCGAGACGATAGTATACCGGTTCACAAGCGACGCCAATTGATCCACCATCTCGGCGCTGCTGTAGCTGCCGCCGCCAAAGGCATAGCGACCATCCTTGAAAAATTCCGTGCTGGCCACATCCAGGGCCAGGGAAATCTGATCCCCGGGACGGTAGCCCGCCTTTTCAATCGCCTGCATCAAAATGTCACCAGCCTCGGTGTTGCCCAGATCCGGCGCGAAACCACCCTCATCGCCCACCGCGGTGCCCAGACCCCGATCCCGCAGCAGGCCCTTCAGGGTGTGGAACACCTCAGCCCCCATGCGCAGGGCCTCCCGAAAGCTGGAGGCGCCATGGGGCACGATCATGAATTCCTGAAAGTCCAGGCTGTTGGAGGCATGGGCGCCGCCGTTGATCACATTCATCAGCGGCACGGGCAGCAGGTTGGCCATCGGTCCGCCCAGATAGCGATAGAGGGGCAGGCCCAGGGCCTTGGCGGCGGCATGGGCCGTGGCCAGACTCACGGCCAACACGGCATTGGCCCCCAGGGCGCTTTTGTTGTCGCTGCCATCCAGCTCCAGCATGGCGGCGTCCACGGCCGCCTGGTCCAGGGCGCTCAAGCCGCAGAGAGCCGGCGCGATGCGCTCCTCCACGTTCTCCACCGCCTTGCTCACCCCCTTGCCGAAGTAGCGGTGGCCATCGCCGTCCCGCACTTCCTGGGCCACATGGGCCCCCGTGCTGGCCCCGCTGGGCACCATCGCCCGGCCACTGGCTCCCCCCTCCAAATACACCTCCGCCTCCACGGTGGGCGTGCCGCGGGAATCCAGCACCTCCCGCGCAACGATCGAATCGATCACCAGGTCGAGGGAATCGAACACAGAGGGTTCGGAGCGATTGGCCCGATCCTATGGGTCGCCCCCACCATCTCGAATGTGGCGATGCCTACTCACGGGGGCCCTCCCAGCGGAAGCGTTCGTCATCCCAGGAGCGGGGATCTTCGATGGGCTCCAGGTGGGTGAAGGGGTGGCAGCGGGGCAGGGCTGCGCTGATCTCCGCCTCGATGCGCTCGCAGAAATCATGGCCCCGCTGCACGGTCCACTCCCCGGGCACGAGCACATGGCAGGAGACGAAACGGCGTGAACCCGCCAGGCGCGTGCGCAGGGCATGGAAGGCCACCCCCTCACCGCTGTGGGCCTCCAGGAGCCGGTTCAAGAGGGCCAGGTCGTCCGGGGGGAGTGCGCGATCGAGCAGGCCCGAGGCCGTCTCCCGCAACAACCTCCAGCCAGTGAAGATGATCTGCAGGGCCACCAGGATCGCGATCAGGGGATCCAGCTGGGAGAGGCCGGTGACTTTGGCCAGGCTCACGCCCACCACCACCCCCAGGGAGGTCCAAACGTCGGTGAGCAGATGGTGGGCATCGGCTCGCAGGGTGATCGAATCCAGCCGGTGGCCGGCCCGCAGCAGCACCCGGGCCACACCGCCGTTGATCAGGGTGGCCAGCAGGGACAGGGCCACCCCCCAATCCACCCGGTCCAGGGGTTGGGGGTGCAGGAGCCGCTCGCCGGCGGTGGCCAGGATGGCCGTGGCCGCCACCACGATCAGGGCGCTTTCCAGGCCGCTGGAAAAGTACTCCGCCTTGGAGTAGCCGTAGTGGTGGTCGGCATCCGCCGGGCGGGCGGCCAGGGTGAGGGCCCAGAAGGCCACCAGGGCCGCCACCAGATTCACCCCCGATTCCAGGGCGTCAGAAAGCAAACCCACCGATCCGGTGAGCCGGTACGCCAGGGTTTTCAAACCGATTGTGGCCAGGGCCGCCGCCACGGACAACAAGGTGTAGGGCCGCGGGGAGGCGGGGGCCATGGGGCGCGGGTGGACGGACCCACCAGAATGGACGCCCACCCCTCCGACCGCCAGCACCGGAGGCGACAATGGCGGGGATGTTTCAAGACCGGGCCGCCTGGCCCGCCGTGATGCGACTGCTGCACACCATGCTCCGGGTGGGGGATCTGGAGCGTTCGCTGGCCTTTTACACCGAGGTGTTGGGCATGCGCCTGCTGCGCCGCAAGGACGACCCCGGCGGACGCTTCACCCTGGCCTTCCTGGGCTACGGGGAGGAACGGGAC
>JBKCVY010000362.1:0-7364 GCA_046317475.1 Cyanobacteriota bacterium
CCTGAATGACAGAAATGTGTCTGCATTTGTGACTTTCAGTCCGCGTGGCCAAACAGCTTTCACTCGCTCGCAAGCGGTTGAAAAGTGTTGGTGTAAATGTTGGTGTAAGGGTGTCGACCTCCGCTCAACAAGCAAGCTATAGCAAGGGTTCTGGAGCCGAATTAGAAGGACACCCCCTCCGTTTTCACCTGATCCAAGCAGATCCAGAGACATCCCAAGTCCCTTGCTCCACCAGGGTTTTGGCCTGACCAATCGTCCTGGGAGATCCGGGCAAATCCGGCTGCTGCCACCACCGCTGACGGGGTGGTTGACGGTATTGGCGGACGGGCTGGGCGTTATACCGTCACCTGTGAGGCTGGCTTCCCGACATCCATTCCCCCCAGTGCGATCTGTCGCTGCGCGCCATGCTTACTGACCAAGGCGATCCAGGCTTTGGAGCCCGATTCGACCTGATCCGGCAGGAAACACATAACCGCGGCGGTGTTTATCTCTGGGTGGTGTCTCGCGTCAAGTTCGTTGGCACGAGGTAATGTAGTTAACGCCGAGCACCGATGGCCTTCCTGCCGCTCCGCTGCCAACTAGGGGTAACCGCAAGGTGCCGGTGCCCACCGCCAACGGTGCCGCCTGCTTCAACACCGGAGGCAGCTCCTCCAATGCCCACGGCGACCTCAGCCTGCAGGAATGCCTCACCCCCGTGCTGGTGCTCTCCGGCGGAGCGAGCAGCGCTCCCGGAGCGGCCATCCTTGAGATCGACTGGAAGGGCCTGCGCTGAAAGTGAAACTAAGCGGCGGAAGCTCGGGCATGAGCGCCGACCTGCGCCGCGACAGCCCCGGCAGCCCCTCTGTGGCCAGCACAGCCAAACCGATCGACGATGGCGGCGCCCGCCTGCTGGTGTGGGAGATGACGAGCTGGTCGGAACAGCCCTTGTAGCGCTGCCTTTGAGGCCCGGGGGCTGGGTCATCGCCCAGTGCCGCACCGTGGCAGCCGGCTAAAAGTGTGGCATTTTCTCGCCTCACCATGGCAGAAGTGGTCACGGCCCAGGTGTCTGTGGGAGATCTCAAGACCCAACTCTCCGAATGGTTGGGCCGAGTGCGGGAGGGTGAGGTGGTGGAGGTCACCTCCCACCGCAAGACGATCGCCCGCATCACGGCCGTGAAGGCAACGGATCCCACCGTCTCCAACCCCCTTCAAAGAGCCATCGATGCCGACGTAATCAGCTGGAACGGCCAAAAGCCCGTACTCCCTCCCGCCGCGGGTGAAGCTGGGGGATAGGATCCGCTGATGGGTGAGATCGTGATCGAGGATCGTAGTAAGGGACGGTGATTCTGTTTTGCGATACCTCAGTGCTTCTCAAACTCTTCATCGACGAGCCGGGTAGCGAGACCATGATCAAGACACGCTCCTCAACGGAAGGCATCGCCATCTGCAGGATCACCTGGGCCGAGCCGATGGGCGCGTTTGCCCAGGGTATCCGCTTCAAGGGGGCCAACCAAGCGGGATGAGCCCGGGCCCATTCCATGTTTGAGCAGACGTGGCCTGGCTTCGCGATCGCGGGTGTCATCCAACCGCTGGTCGAAAAAGCTGGTGTCTATGCCGAGGCACTCGCCCTGCGCGGCTACGACAGCGTTCAACTTGCCGTCGCCCATCTTCTACATGAACAGTTCACCATACCGCTGACCTTCGCCTGTTTCGACCGCCGCCTCAACCAGGCCGCCCAGATCCTGCAATTGGAGGTGCTGACATGGCGCCCTCACATCGGCGAGCAAGCAGCTATTGATCGGAGCGCCTTTCGAAAAGAACCAGGGACTGATTGACCTTGAAGATCCAAGTCACTTGGCCACTCCCCTCGCCTGGGAGGGTACGTAGGAGAGGTAAGTGCTAATGGCATCCAAGCCGTGGCCATCTGGTCGGGATCCGGCCGACGGACTTGACGCGAAACGCATGAGCTTGATCTTCTCCCAAGTGGAGTTATCCACAGGAATAAGATGTATATAAGAATACAATCTGGGCCGGGTTAATTTTTTAAGTCTATTATTGCGGTGCGGTGCGGTGCGGTGATGCTGCCATTCCTTATCTCTGTCCTGTGTGTGTGGTTAGTCTGAGGATTAATTCTCGGGCGGCTTCCCATTCCGGATAGCCCTTAATTCAGGAAATCCGCGCTTGCGCATCAGCGCGCCGCTACCGGGATCGTGGCCACGGAAGAATCGGTAACCATCGGCTGGATCGATAGCATTGCCGACTGAAAAGACATATTGTCTGAGACGCGCAGCCACTCCCTTGTCGTACGGTCCGCTCCCCTCCATAAAAGCCTCGAAGGCATCAGCACTGATGGCGTCGGCCCACAGGTAGCTGTAGTAACGAGATGAGTAGTTCTCACTGGCAAAGATGTGCTGGAAATGTGGGAGGCGATGGCGCATGACCAGCTCCTTCGGCATGCCAAGTGCCGCAAGTGTCTCCCTTTCAAAGGCGCCCGGTTCAATGGGTTTCTCGCCCGCAAGGTGGATCTTCATATCCACGAGCGCGGACGCAAGGTATTCCATGGTGTCGAAGCCCTGGTTGAACCGTGAGGCAGGTTGGAGCTTCTTTACCAGCTGGGGGGGGATGGGCTTGCCCGTGGTGGCATGAACTGCGAACCGGTTCAGTAATTCCGGCGTCTCTAGCCAGCGACCAAGGATCTGGGAGGGGAACTCCACGTAGTCGCGGGACACTCTTGTGCCCGCAACCGAGGGGTAGGTGGTGTTTGACGAAAGGCCATGCAGCGCGTGACCGAACTCATGGAAGAGCATCTCTGCATCCGACCAGCTCAAAAGGACAGGCTCGCCAGGCTTGCCTTTCACGAGGTTGAGGTTGTTGGCGACGATGGCTGTAATCTCGCCGTCAAATCGTTCCTGGTCACGGTAGACGTACGTCCAGGCGCCAGACCTCTTGCCCGTGCGCTCGAATGGGTCGAAGTACCAAAGCCCAACGTGCTTTCCGAGACCGTCTTTAACCTCCCAGACCCGTACATCAGGGTGATGTACTGGTATATGATGGACTGGGGTGAAGTGCAGATCGAAAAGCTCGCCCGCCACCCAAAACATCCCCTCGCGGAGCCTTTCGAGCTGGAGGTACGGCTTCAATTCCCTCTCATCGATGTCGTACTTCGCCTTTCGCACCTTTTCTGCGTAGAAGCGGTAGTCCCAGGGCTCAATTTTGATCCCGGCCTTTTCCTTGTCGACGACAGCCTGCATCTCGGCCACCTCCTCGTGCACTCGGCCCGCAGCCGCCGGCCAGACCGTCTCCATCAGCTTCATGGCGGCCTCCGGAGACTTGGCCATGGAGTTCTCGACATTCCAATGGGCGTGGGTGGGATAGCCCAGGAGGCGTGCCCGCTCGGCTCGCAGCTTGAGGATTGCGGTAATGGTGGATTTGTTGTCTCTGGAGTCGCCGTGGTCCCCTCGGGTCACGAAGGCGCGCCACACTTTTTCTCGCAGGTCGCGGCGGATGGATGACTGGAGGAAGGGCTCAACCGCTGAGCGCGTGTTCAGGACGGCCCACTTGCCTCTGTGACCCCGGCTCTCGGCCGCCGCAGCGAGTGTGGCTCGGATCTCCTGCGAGAGGCCGGCGAGGTCGGGCTCGCCCTCAAGAAGGGTGAACTGTTCGCCCTCCTCCGTGAGGATGTTCTGGGTGAAGGAGGTGTAGAGCTTCGCGAGCTCCGTATTGATGGTGCTGACGCGGGCTTTGGATGCGGCGTCCAGCCGGGCGCCGGATCGTACGAAGTTTTGATAGTAGAGCCAGGTCAACCGTTGCTGCTCGGGAGTGAGGCTTGAGCGCAAGATGGTCTCATGGACCGCCGCGATACGGGCGAACAATTTCGGGTTCTGCGTGACCTTGTCAGAGAAGGCGGCTAGTTTCGGCGCCATCTTGATCTCAACGGCCTGGAACTCAGGCGTGGAGTGGGTCGCTGACCAGACCTCGTAGAGTGTCAGCGCTCGCTCGAGCACGCGGCCCGAGCGCTCCATCGCGGCGATGGTGTTCTCAAAGGTGGCCGGCGCCAAGTTCGAGGTGAATCTGTCGATCGCGGCCAGCTGGGCGGCCATGCCGGCCTCCAACGCCGGCTGGAAATCTTCCACCTTGATGCTATTGAAGGGCGGAACACCGCCGTAGGGGCCACTCCAGGCCGCGGATAGCGGGTTGACGGCAGGAGCCTGCGAGACCTTGACGGTGGCTACCGCTGCGGAGGGCATGGCCAATGGCCCGGCTGCTGCGTTCAGTGCCACGACGAGGGCAAATGCGAAGCCGAGCATGCGTGGGTCTCTGACGATGGGAAAGGCGCGTGACAGGACTTACCCGGTTGCCTGTCTTTCGCTCAACCTATGCCAGCTTGCATTCCTTGAGACCCGTCAATGGGTGGACGTGCCCTGAAGTCACAGCCCCTGCAAAGCCCTGGCTGAGCCTGCGCTCCTGAAACGAGCGTCGTTGCAGGGTGAGCACCCCCAGGGTTGCCGAAGAGTTCGCTGAAAAACCCAGCCACCCCTGCCAAATTGGGACAACCGCCCTGCCTGTGATGCGAGGTCAGCAGGAGCGAACTGGTATTAAAGGAATGCTAATTCTGTCTCCAGGTGTTGCAGATGAATCGGCCGTTGCCATGGGGTCGCGCCTGAGCAAGCGCAGGGGCTTGATGGGCGACCTGGTGAGTTGCGCAAGTTCCTGCACGATACAGACGTCAATCTGATCTTTGACAAACTAGACGTGAAGGCTTGGCTGCTAGTGGAGGTGCAACCCCACATGCTGTGCCATGCCTACGGCTTTGTTCTTGCTGTCCAGTGCAACGACGCTGGCCTTCTTCTGGACGATCTTGGACATCGCGACAACTAGCCAATCGTACGCTGCACCTGCACTCACCAGGGGCGGTTTGAGACATTGTGGAGGAAGTCGATCCCAGGAAAAAGCCGGTGGTGGGGCCTCGGTGATGAGAGAGGAAACCTTCAGCCCATGGAAAAGATTTTTAGCTGGGAAGAGAATTTCTGGAGCTTGCGGATGGAGCCAAAAGCGGCACCAATACCGAGGATGGGAAGGGGGCGGGAACTCCCCTTTCAAGGTCGTCATCAGATGCATCTGAAGCAGCAGCTATTGTCGTATCCATGACTGGTGAGGACCCAATATAAGTAAACGCCATAAGCGGCATGTCTATATCTGACTTTGCAATAAATAGATCAGAAGTCGGATCGTATTCCCACGATGAGGCATCGGTGAATCCCGTTTCCAGGGCGTGTATAAATTCAGTGGAACAAGCTGGCTGTGAAGCATTTACGCTACAAGTCAGCCCATTATAATCCAACAAAAGATCGTAACTTCTCGGTTCACCGGTAAGGGGACCAAGGCTGAGGTTAATTCCTAAAATGGGTTGTTGATTAGGATCGAGATCATTAAAAAAACTGAGCTTTATTGCATTCATTGCCTCGTCTTCATGGTTTTCAGGCGTCAGTGATATAGAGAATGATCAGATTCCTCCGATGGCTGCACCTTTGGCCACTGCTGGCATTTCCAACACGCTTCCTGTACTTGCTGAACCAATTTGTTCAAAGGCAATGATTTTCGTATAAGCACCGATGTCTTCACACCTTATGTTTGTGTTATTGAGATTCGGACAGTTTGCCGTTACCTTCACGAAGGGATTTAATGTCCAGATTAGCTCAATTAATTGATCATCTTTCCACGCGATCGAACTTCCAGAGACTGAATGTGTTGATGAGCTACCATGAACTTCATCATTCGGGTTGATGGGTAAAGTTATTAAAATTGGCTTATCGTCAATAGTTGTTGGTGTAAAAGTCGTTCCTGGGGCGCCTGGCGAGAATTTTCCATGTGCAAATGTAGCCATGCCATCTTCATCTTTGGGGTAGAAGTCGCCCTTATGAGCAAAAAATGAATATTAGTATGAAAACTTGACAGGCAAACCCAATGAGCAACTCCACTTGATCGGTACAAATTTTTGAGCATGGGATGGCAAGGCGCTTCCCATGCTGAGTGAAAGTGCCATGCCCATCAGCAGTAAACATTTGTGCGGTGTACGTGCCTGCGATGTAGTCAAGGTCGCAAAAAGCTTGTTACTAATATAATCGCATGAGGCTGCCTGGTTTGTTTGCCAGTGCCCCGTCAATTCATCTGCCCAGAGCGCTGGCCCTGATGACGGCTGCTGGAAACCCTGAAGGCAGGAAGGCCCTGAGCATGCCTCTGACGATGGCCGATAGTGGTATTTAGCTGCTGATGGACAGTATGGTGATCCACCAGGAGATGGAGGCCCGGCTGCGTGAGCGATGCTGAAGCCGATGTGGGCGGCGCTGGGCCACCTGCTTGGATGGGGGTGATGAAGCGCCGCGGGGCTGTTTTGCCCTGCTCTGGGCTCCCTGCTGGGTGTTCCAGCGAAACGCCGGAGCTTCCGGCCCTGTCGACCGTGGCTGCGCTGCGCTGAATCTCTGCCACAACGATCTAGGCTAGTTGCCTATTGCCCAACGTCACAGCTTCCATTCACCCGGTTGTCTCTGGCTTTCCAGAGGTGGCTACCTCTCCCCCAGGTGTGATAGGCACCCAACCACGGAGGCCCTGAAGCATCAATCTCCCCAGCCATCGCGGAACAGGACGGGGATGGTCAGGCGCTGGTGCTGGTGATACCCGTCTCCGCCCACCGCGGGCTCAACCAGCTGCCCAAATAACTCTGGACTTTGACAGGATTCAAACAGCGATCCGAGCAGCTGATTTGGTGGACGTCATGGGGTTCGGGTTTGCCAGATGCGATGGCGCACACGGCGGCCGAAACCAAGAGACATGGACGTGCCAAAAATGACTGAGGGGACTAGAGCCTGATGAAAGGTTGAAGCATCGCCGAGACTGAAAGCTGAGGGTTCGCCTTCATAAAAGGCATCTTGGGCATAGAGTCTATTATAACCAGATGCTAAACTTGGCTGCAGCGTTCCGGGGTCATTGGTGGTCATGTTCTCGGTCAATGTGCCCTTAGAGCAGGAGGTAAACGCGGCACAAGACGTGGGTGTCGTACAGATGGCTTCCCAGATGTTATGTGGAACAGTGCGTGGCAGAGCAAGGTCAGGGAGATTGATCATATGGCTAGTCAACGTGAGGTCCACAAACCAAGGGTTCCAAGCCGGATGGGGTTGGCCGCCCTGTTCCTTGTTAATGATTACGACAGATTCAAATCAGCCTCCCAATTCAGAGAGCCTGGATAGCTTCGACTGCAAAGTCCATTCATCCACCGACTGAGGACCAGGAGAAATCAGCCAGATACCAGATCCCTACTGATCCTTCCAAGACCATTCCAATGTCCCGGCATCATGGGTGTGCCACGCAACGAACCAGATGTCCTGATC
>JBKCVY010000363.1:0-4100 GCA_046317475.1 Cyanobacteriota bacterium
TCACAAAACCAGCCTGGCCGATGGAGCTATAAGCCAACATCCGCTTCATGGAGGTTTGGGCCAGCGCCACCACGTTGCCCAGCACCATGCTCAACAGGGCCAGGACGGTGAACAGGAACTTCCACTGGGCATCAAAACTTTCGAAGCAACCCACCAGGATGCGCAATGCCAAGGCAAAACCAGCCGCCTTCGATCCCACCGACAGGAAGGCCACCACGGGGGTCGGGGACCCCTCATACACATCCGGAGTCCACTGGTGGAAGGGAACGGCGGCAATTTTGAACGCCACCGTGGACAGCACGAACACAAGGGAAAGGGCGGCAATGGGAGAGCCGCTGGTGGCCAGGGCAACGCCAATGGCTTCCAAGCCACTGTTGCCGCCGCTCAAGCCATAGAGGAGGGAAGCCCCATAAAGAAACACCGCCGCCGCCGCCGAGCCCACCAAGAGATATTTCAAGGCCGCCTCGGAGCTGCGCGCGTCTCGCTTCATGTAGCCAGAGAGCAAATAGCTGGCCACAGAGAGGGTTTCCAGGGAGATGAAGATGCTCACCAGGTCGGTGGCGCCGCAGAGGAACATGCCTCCCAGGGTGGCCGCCAGCAAAATCGCCGCGTATTCCCCTAAGGGCGTGCCGCTCCGTTCCACGTAGCGCCAACTGAGCAGCAGGGAGATCAGGGTGGAGGCGGCGACGATGGCCCGAAAGGCGATGGCCAGGTTGTCGGCCAGGAAAGCCCCCAGAAAAGAGGGCTCCTGCGGGCCGTTCCACTGCAGGGCCAGCAACAGCAAGGAAGCTCCCAGGCCGCCATAGCAAATGGGAGGAACCCAGCGGCTGGCAGCGGTTTCACCGGCCAGATCCACAAGCAGGCAGGCCACAAGGGCGATCAGGACGGCGGCCTCTGGGGCGATCGCTGCCGCGTTCAACTGCAAACCGAGGTCGGCAACCACAGCGGTGCATCAATGGTTGGAGCGGACTGTAGCGGCGCTGGCGGCCGGCGACGGCGGCCGCCAGCGGCGAGCGGTTCGCGATTGTTTGCCCCGGAGGGCGCGGCGATGCGATATAGAAAGGGGCATCCGGTCTCATGCAAGCCCTGTGGCGCACACTCTGGTGATCGTCGAGAGCCCTACCAAGGCCCGCACCATCCGGAACTTCCTGCCCAAAGACTTCCGGGTGGAGGCCTCCATGGGCCATGTGCGCGACCTTCCCAACAACGCCAGTGAGATCCCCGCCAGCCACAAAGGAGAGAAGTGGGCCAACCTTGGCGTGGACATCACCCACAACTTCGAACCGCTTTACGTGGTGCCGAAGGACAAGAAAAAAGTGGTGAAGGAGCTCAAGGACGCGCTCAAAGGGGCCGATCAACTCCTCCTGGCCACGGATGAGGACCGGGAAGGGGAGAGCATCAGCTGGCACCTGCAGCAACTTCTCGAGCCCAAGGTGCCCGTGCGACGGATGGTTTTCCATGAGATCACCAAACCGGCGATCCAACGGGCCCTCGCTTCGCCCCGGTCCATCGACATGGAACTGGTGCATGCCCAGGAAACCCGACGCATCCTGGACCGGCTGGTGGGCTACACCCTCTCGCCCTTGCTTTGGAAGAAGGTGGCCTGGGGACTCTCCGCCGGGCGAGTGCAGTCGGTGGCGGTGCGGTTGTTGGTGCTGCGGGAACAGGCCAGGCGCGCCTTTCGCAGCGGCAGCTACTGGGATTTGAAAGCCTCCCTGGAGGAGAAGGAGCAGGGTTTTGAGGCCAAGCTCACCCATCTCGGCACCGACAGAATCGCCGGTGGGAGCGATTTTGATGAATCCACCGGCGCCCTCAAAAGCGGCAGTAGCGCCAAGTTGCTCAGTGAGTCGGAGGCGCGGGTCCTCCAGGAGCGCGTGCGGCAAGCCCCCTGGCGAGTCAAGGGCGTGGAGGAGAAACCCACCGTGCGCAAGCCGGTGCCGCCCTTCACGACCAGCACTCTGCAGCAGGAGGCCAACCGCAAGCTGCGCCTCTCCGCCCGAGACACGATGCGCACGGCCCAAGCGCTCTATGAACGGGGCTACATCACGTACATGCGCACGGATTCGGTCCATCTCTCCGACCAGGCCATCCAAGCCGCCCGTTCCTGCGTGGCCAGCAAATACGGAAGCGATTACCTCTCGCCCGCCCCCCGCCAGTTCCAAACCAAAGCCCGCAACGCCCAGGAGGCCCACGAGGCCATTCGCCCCGCTGGCGAAACCTTCCGTACCCCGGCGGAAACGGGCTTGGATGGCCGGGAACTGGCGCTCTATGACCTCATCTGGAAGCGAACCGTGGCCTGCCAAATGGCCGATGCCCGGCTCACGCTGCTGACGGTGGATCTGGAAGCGGCGGAGGCCACCTTTCGGGCCAGCGGCAAGCGCATCGATTTTCCAGGTTTCTTCCGCGCCTATGTGGAAGGCAGTGATGATCCGGACGCGGCCCTGGAGGGCCAGGAAGTGCTGCTGCCTGCCCTGGTGGTGGGTGACACGCCGCGGTGCACGGCCGTCGAGGCCCTCGGCCACCAAACCCAGCCTCCGGCGCGCTACAGCGAGGCCGCCCTGGTCAAAACTCTCGAACGGGAGGGGATCGGCCGGCCCTCCACCTACGCCAGCATCATTGGCACAATCCAGGATCGGGGGTACGCCACCCTGCAAAACAACGCCCTGATCCCCAGCTTCACGGCCTTTGCCGTCACCGCCCTGTTGGAGCAGAACTTTCCAGACCTGGTCGATACGGGCTTCACGGCCCGGATGGAAAACAGCCTGGATGAAATCTCCGCGGGCAAAATGTCCGGGCTTCCCTATCTGGAAAGCTTTTACACAGGCGATGGGGGATTGGAAGCCCAAGTCCAGCGTCGCGAGGGCGACATCGACCCCAATGCCTCCCGCACCATTGCCCTGGAGGGGTTGCCCTGCGTGGTGCGCATCGGCCGCTTCGGCGCCTATCTGGAAAGCAAGCGCCTAGCGGAGGATGGCAGCGAAGAGCTCTGCAAAGCCACCCTGCCCCTGGAGATCACGCCCGCTGATCTGGACGCGGAGAAAGCCGAACTGCTCCTCAGGCAGAAAAGCGAAGGCCCGGAACCGTTGGGGGAGGATCCGGAATCGGGCCAGATGGTTTACCTCCTCTTCGGTCAGTACGGCCCCTATCTGCAATTGGGCCAGGTGAGTGAGGAAACCCCCAAGCCGAAGCGGGCCTCCTTGCCCAAGGGCACACAACCGGAGAGCTTGACCCTGGAAGACGCCCTGGGCCTGCTGCGGCTGCCCAGGCACCTGGGCGACCATCCTGAAGGGGGCAAGGTGCAGGCTGGGCTGGGTCGGTTCGGGCCCTACGTGGTGCATGACAAGGGCAAGGGGGAAAAGGACTACCGCTCCCTCAAAGCCGAAGACGACGTGTTGGCCATCGGCCTGGGCCGCGCCCTGGAGTTGCTGGCCCAACCCAAACGGGGCCGCGGGGGGCGGACGGCCCTGCGGGATCTGGGCACCCCGGACGGCGCCGATGAGCCGGTTCAACTCTTTGATGGGCCCTACGGGTTGTACGTGAAACAGGGCAAGGTCAATGCCTCCCTGCCCGAGGGCAGCACGGCCGACAGCCTCACCCTCGAACAGGCGATTGAATTGCTGGCCGCCAAGGCGAGCACCGCCAAGGGCGGAAGCCGTCGGCGCGCGGCCACGGGCACCAAAGCCTCCGGCGCCGCCGCCGCGAAGACCGCCAAGGCCAAATCCACCCCTGGTGCCAAGACGGCCCGCTCCACTTCGGCCACGACCACCCGGAAAACGCCCGCCACCACAAAGAGCGGTCGCCTGCGGGCCAGCCCCGTTCGCGTGATCCGTCCAGCGGGGAACGGATGAGGGACGGACCCTCCACCGGCCGCGCCCACGGGACCCGCTCAAGCCGTTGCGCTGCCATGCTGCCGTTGATCGCGGGGCTCCTCGCCGGCTGCGCGGGCACCCCCTGGGGCGAAACCCTCTCCGGCAGCTTTCCGCCCCCCCGAGAGCCGGAATCCGCACCGGTGGCGCCAACCGTCCGGGCCCCCCCCCGCCCCCCCCCCCCCCCCCCCCACGCCGCCCCCCCCCCCCCCCCCCCCCCCCCCCCCCCCCCGG
>JBKCVY010000364.1:0-2941 GCA_046317475.1 Cyanobacteriota bacterium
TCGAAGCGCCGCAGGGAGGCGTCGATGAAGCGGCTTGTGCTGCCGCCCTCCACCGGCGTATCGCAGATCAGCGGCCAGGGCTCCAGGGCGGGCCGCAGCTCCAGTCGTGGAAGGGTGCCATCCGGCCCTGGAGCCCCCTCCCATTCCAGCAGGGGGTTGAAGCGCCAGGACCACAGATCCCGAAACGGTCCGGGCTCCAGGACCAGATCCGCCGCCGCCAGGTCCGCCAGCACGGTCTCCAAGTCGGCCCAGAGTTGGCTGGGCAAGAGGCAGCGGTCGTGCAGGCTGTCCCCCCAGGGGCGCAACCGCTGGGGACGGTGGGCTGGGTTGAGCAAATAGGCGGCCAAACTGCTCCAGAGCAGGGCGATCGCTTGGGACCACTCCAGTCGCGGCAGGCTTTCCAGGGCTCGAAATTCAATCAATCCCAGGCAACCGGCGGGCGTGCCTGGATTCCAAAACTTGTCGAAGCTGATCTCACTGCGGTGATTGTTGCCGCTCCGATCGGCATGGAGGTGGCGCAGGGTTTCGCCAATCAGGGCCCGGTGGTCGCCCCAGGGTTCCATCGAGGGACGGTCTTCCGCCAGCTCCAACTGGCGGTAGGCCAGTTCCAGGTCGAAGATTGTGCCCAGGGCCTCATCTGGCCTGGGCGCCTGGGAGGCGGGACCCACGCTGTCGCCGCTGAACAGGTAGCTGAGGCTGGGGTGGTGCTGCCAGTAGCGCAGCAAACCAGCCAACCAGGCGGGTCGGGGGAAGAAGGGATTGTCCGCCAAGGAGGCGCCGCCCCAGAGCAGGTGGTTGCCGCCGCCGGTGCCTTCCGGGCCGCCATGGTGGGCCTGCTTCCAAGTGCGCAGCCGCACCTCCCGGCCCGCGGCTTCGATGCGCTCCAGCCATTCGGCGTAGTCGGCCCAGCCATGGCAAACGGGCAGGTTGATTTCCAGCACCCCTGGATCCGCCGTCAACCCCAGCACTTGCCAATGGCCATCGCCATCGGCGGGCATCATTCCGCTCAGCCTGGGCTCGCTCAGACCCTCCAGATTGTCAGCCACCGCCTGGAGCAGGGCTTCCAGCGGTTGGCGGAGCAGGGGGGGCAGGAACAATTCCCAACCCTCCCCATCCACCTCCAGGGTCAGCACCTGGCGGGGGAGATCCTGGGGAAAGTGCGCCAGGGGGAGACGGAGCCCCGCCGGCCCAGGGGCACCACTCAGCTGGCGAAGATCCTCCGCTAAGGGCCAGGTGCCGGCTTGCCAGCGCCAGTCGTCAGGGGTGTCGCCCTCCGTCGCGGTGAGGGGGGCAGCCCAGATCCGCCGCTGGCTGTCGAGGGGATCGCGCAGTGGAACGGGGTGGAGGCGTAGACCCAAGCTCGCCGCCAACCGCTCCAGCCAGTCGGTTGCGGCATCCGGTCGCAAGGGTTCGCGGAACCGGGTGTCCGAGCTGGCGTCCCGCCCCCGCACGAGGGGTGAACCATCCGCTCGCACGAGCAGCCGCAGCGCCCAGCGGGGATTGACCTCCCCGGCATAGAGCTTGCCCGGGCAATAAAGGAGGGTGCTGCCGGGCCAGACGCTGCGCTGAAACACCTCCGCCAGTTGGCGGGCGATGGTCAGCTTGGTGGGACCATCCGCGGTGATGGACCATTCCGCACCCTCCGGATTTTCGGGAACCAGGGTGGGCTCCCCCCCCAAAGTCAGGTGGATCCCCGCGGCGGAGAGGTGCCCTTGAACCCGATCAGCCAGGGTGTCCATCCAGGTGGTCATCGGTGGCGACTGACGCTCAAGGGATCCTCCAACAGCGGGGGTGATCAAAATGGCGGCGAGAGGGAAGACGGGGGGACGACGGGCGCGAAAGCCTCAGAGGGCGTCGGTTTCAGCCGGCGAGTTGCGGCGCGTGCGCGCTCCGACCCACCGGTACGGGCTCGACCCTCCAGATGCGCTCGGCGTACTCACGTATCGAGCGATCAGAGGAGAAGAATCCGCAGCGGGCGGTGTTCAGCACCGACATCTGTGTCCAGCGCTGGGAATCCAGCCAAGCCCCGTCCACATCATTCTGGGCGCGCCGGTAGTCGCCGATGTCGGCCATGACGCGGAAGGGATCACTGCTGCAGAGATTGGAGAGTAAAGGGTGAAACAAGCCCCGATCGCCCTCACTGAAATGGCCGGACCCAATGAGGTCAATGGCCTCCTTGGTAAGGGGTTCATTTTCCAGCCAGGGCATGGGGTGATAGCCACTGCGGTTGAGGGCGGCCAGTTGTTCAGCGGTGTGGCCAAACAGAAAGAAGTTGTCGCTGCCGACGCGCTCGCGAATTTCGACATTGGCGCCGTCCAGGGTGCCGATGGTGAGGGCTCCATTGAGTGCCATTTTCATGTTGCCCGTGCCGGAGGCCTCCATACCAGCCGTGGAAATCTGCTCGGAAAGATCCACTGCCGGATAAATGCGTTGGCCCAGGCTCACGCTGAAGTTGGGGAGAAAAACCACCCGCAGCCGACCATCCATGGCGGGATCGATGTTCACGATATCGGCGATGCCAACGATCAGACGGATGATGAGCTTGGCCATGGCGTAGCCCGGTGCGGCCTTGCCCCCAAACACCACCGTGCGCGGGGGGAGATCCTCACCCGCCCGCAGGCGCAGATAGCGCTCCACCAGCTGCAGAGCCGCCAGATGTTGACGCTTGTATTCGTGGATGCGTTTGACCTGGACATCAAACAGGCTGGTGGGATCCACCAGCACACCTGTCTGCTGGCGAATGGTCTGGGCGAGGCGCTCCTTGGCTTGGGCACGAACCGTCCGCCAGCGCTCCAGGAAGGCCGAATCCTGGACCAGGGGCTCCAGGCGGGAGAGCTGGTCGAGATCGCTGCGCCAGCCATCGCCTAAGGACGCATCCAGCAGGGTAGCCAGATGGGGGTTGGCCACCGCCAGCCAGCGACGGGGCGTGACGCCATTGGTG
>JBKCVY010000365.1:0-4170 GCA_046317475.1 Cyanobacteriota bacterium
GGGTCCGAGAGGGTTTGGTAAGCCTCGCTCACCTCCTTGAAGCGCTCCTCAGCCTCCTCTTCCTTGGACACGTCGGGGTGGTAGCGCTGGGCCAGGCGCCGATAGGCCTTGCGGATCTCCTCAGCGGAGGCGCCGCGTTCCACCCCGAGGGTGGCGTAATAATCGCGGTATTTCACCGGTGCTCAGCCTCCCGGGGTGGGGAGGGGCTGGTGGGGAGCCTTGGCGGGCCTGCCCATGGGGGTGGTGCGCGGTTGGGGCCATCTTGAGGCAGCGGAGGAGAGTTGCGAGGGTGCGGAAGACTCGGCTTGCTCCCCAACCCTTCAATGTTTTGGCCCGTTCCATGTCTGGAACGCCTATGCCAAGCCTGTAAGCGGCGAAAACCATTCCGCAGGGCAGACCAGCGGGGCGGTGGGGGGGCAGGACATTGGTCTTACCCATGATTGCTTGAGACTAGATCAGATAACGTTTCACAGGCATCAGTGAGCACAAGGTTTGTGACTTGTTACAAGAAGTTGCTCGCTTCGCTGTCAATTGTGCATGGAATTTTCGTTGGTTCCGGCATGAATGCGCAAAAGGTCTAGAAACGCGAAAAGAAAGGTGTAGGAATTGTGAAATTCGGCATTATGTGTAGACAATTAAACTAAGATCTGAAGGAGCCTTTCGATAGGCCTCATCCACTAAGCCATGTCTTTTTTGATTATGTTTAAACTTAATATAGGTGAAGGCTGCTTAGGCCGTCGCCTCCTTGGTTCCGTTGCCACATCCGCCCTGGCTCTCTCAGCTATCACCGGGGCAGTTGTATTTTCTGGAGGAGAAGCGAAAGCACTAATGTGTTCTTTCGATGCTGCCAATCCGGGAATTGGTGGATCCATCAACAATTGTGATTATATCGACAATACTCCCCCACCCGGTGGGCCTATAGTCACACCAGCCCTAGTTAATCCCGGCCCAGGCCCTCTCGCTGGAGGGTACTATGAGGTGTGGTACGAAACCAATAAGGAGCCCACAGACAAGGATATTTGGTTTAAGCAAGGCCCGACTGCAGGAAAGGGGGATATCGAATGGGAATGGATTGATGTGAATGGCAGCGGTACCTGGTTGATCCCCCCTGATCCTCACTCCATTGACGAGTGGCATGTTGACGTTAACTTCTTCCCCCCGCTTATGCCGGCTAATGGGCAAAGCATGTTCGAATATGTCGTGATTATTGACAAAGGTCAAGGGGGGGCGCCACATAACCCATGGAATCCCTGGTTTGAGGATGTAACCCTCTCTGTCATGTTTGGCCCACCAATTGATAACGTGCCTCCGGGCATTCCTAGCTTCGTGACAAAACAGATTTACGAAGCGATTTGTAGCTCTTCTACACCTGGAGGGATGTTCGATTCCTGCACAAAAGGTAGTTTAATCAACACTCTCACAGTAACAGCAGGTGGTGTAAATCCAGTAACCGCTGCATTGCCTCCGATTTATGATAAGTTATACATAGTCGACACGGCCGTGCCCTTGAATAATGATATCGATGCTTACTCAAACATTTATCGCCAAGAAGTTCCTGGCCCCCTACCCCTTCTTGGCGCAGGTGCAGCTTTTGGCTTTAGCCGCAAGCTGCGGGGCCGCATCAAGGCCTACCGCTCCGCCTGATCCTCGCTGGCGTTCCATCGCGGATTGCCCCTTTTCAGCCCCTGCCCCGGCAGGGGCTTTTTGTTCAGGCCTCGCCCGCGTTCCACCCATCTCCAGTGCCCCCTGATCCACCAGCGATCCCCATGTCTCCCCCGCCCTCCCAGCCATCGGAGCCCCTGGGCCTGCCCCGCGCCGAGGGTGCCCTGGAGGTGTTCGCCACCGCGGTGGCCCTGCTAGAGCGGCAAGAGTGGAACCAGGCCGTTGAAGCCTTGGAGCGGGTTCTGGCCATGGATCCCGCCTTCGCCGAGGGCTGGCTGGAACTCGGCAACGCCCAGATGCAACGGGCCCGCTTTGCAGACGCCATCGCTGCCTATGGCCAAGCCTTGGCCATCGATTCCACCCTCTGCGATGCCCACGCCAACCTCGCCCTGGCCCACCAGGAACAGGGCCACCCCGAAGCGGCCATCGCCGCCTGGCGGGACTGCCTGGCCATGGATCCAAACGACGGGGAGGCCCTGCGGGAGCTGGGGGGGCTCCTGCAAGCGCAAGAAGACTGGGATGGGGCGTTTGAGGCCTTTCAACGGGCCCAGGCGCTTGATCCCTCCCCCGACCTGCTGACCACCCTGGCCGACCTGCGCCTGCGACAAGACGATCCCCAGGGCGCGGTGACCCTCTACCGCCAGGCCCTGCGCGCCTTGCCCACTCCCCAAAACGGCACCCCAACCACCTCCACCGCGGGGGACGGCGACCTGCATGCCCAAATCCATGCCAGGCTGGGCGTGGCCCTCCACCAGCTCGGCCAGCTCGAGGAGGCCATCGCCAGCTACGGCCAGGCCCTCCAGCGGCAGCCAGGCCTCGAACAGATCAACGGCCATCGGGACACCGCCCTGGAGCAGCTGAAGGGCGCCGTGCTCTCGGCCCGCCAAGGCCTCCGCGAGCGGCTGTCGGCAGATGGCCCGTCCCCTGATGGGTCCGCTGGCACCACGGCCAATCCCTCCCGCCTCGACCGCCTAGCCGCCATCGCCGTGACCCTCCATCGGGTGGGCTGCCTGGAGGACGCCATCGCCGCCTATGGCCAAGCCCTCGCCCTCCAGCCGGAACAGGAGGAGCTGCAAGCCCTGCACGCCAAAGCCCTGGAGCAGCGCCAGGATCCCGCCCTCCTCGCCGACATCGCCGGCCGTCTCAACCTGCTCGCCCTCTACGACGACCAGCTGGCCGCCCTCGAACGGGCCGCCGCCCTCGCCCCCAGCAACGCCGAGATCCAACTCGATCTGGCTTTGGCCCTGCTGCGCTTCGGGCAGTTCGAGCGCGGGTGGCCGCTCTATGAATGGCGCCGCCAACCCACCCGCCCGGAAGGGGCCTTGCCGCCGTGGCAACCCGGACAGGCCTGCGAACGGCTGCTGATCGTGCCGCCAAGGGACCTGGGTGACCAAGTCATGTTCGCTTCCCTCCTCCCCGACGCCGCCGCGCTCACGCCCGCCCAGGTCCTGCGCATCGATCCACGCCTACGCCCCCTGCTGGCCCGCTCCTGTCCCCACCTCCAGCTGCTCAGCCCCGGCCAGCCGATCGATCCAGCCCAGCCCTGCCAGGCCCAGATCCCCATGGGCTCCCTCGCCGCCCACCTGCGCCCCAGCAGGGCCCACTTCCTTGCCTCCCGCCGCGCCTATCTCCAAGCCGATCCCGCCACAACCCAGGCACTCCGCCGACGCCATCACCCCAACGCCACCTGCGCGACGGGCGAACTCCTCGTGGGCCTCTGTTGGCGCAGCACCAGCGCCGCCAACGGCGGCATGAAATCCATTCCCCTCGCCACCCTCGCCGGAGCCCTCGCCCTCCCTGGCGTGCGCCTGCTCTCCCTCCAATACGGCAACACCCGCGCCGAACGCGACGACCTCCGCCGCGCCACCGGCCTGGAGGTGCACGCTGACCCCACCATCGACACCTTCGCCGACATCGACAACCTCGCCGCCCTCATCGCCGCCTGCGATCTGGTTGTCTCCGTCTCCAATACCACCGCCCACCTCGCCGGCGCCCTCGGCCAACGCACCTGCCTGCTCGTCGATTCCCGCCTCGATTGGCGCTGGGGCCTCGACGACAGCGAAACCCTTTGGTACCCGAGGACTCGCCTCTTTCGCCAGCCCGCCGCTGGGGATTGGGCGACGCCGCTGGCGGCGATTCAGGGTGAGCTGGAGCGGTTGCGGCGGGAGGGCTTGGGCGGCAAGCCTCCACAGTTGCGGGGGCTCGTCCAGCTGTCACAGGGATCGGTCGCGGGGGCGGGAGCTGGTCGGACACCACCGCCTGGAAAGTGGGTGTTCTGAGGGCACCCCCGAGCCCCAATCTCCTGCATTGAGACAACAAGCCGTTCCTGGTGGCACTGGTGGATTGGGCAGGCACAACGCCCTGCCTGCCCAATCCACCAGCCGTGTCCCCCTCCCCTCCCTCCACCCCAGAGCCGCCGCCCGTCAGCGAAGAACCGACGGGCCCGCCCGAATCGGGGTCCGCGCCTCTCCCCCAACCGGCCCTCCTTTGGCGTGGCCTCGACCCGCG
>JBKCVY010000366.1:0-6566 GCA_046317475.1 Cyanobacteriota bacterium
CGGCATTGAACCGGATGCCGATGGCGGGGTATGAATCACTCCGCGCTCGCACGCAGAGCGAGAGGCACGACACAGGGCAGCTGCTGGCGATGGCGCGACGTCAGCCCGATCACCCAGCCTGCTGATACTTGGAATCAGCCCTGGGTTGGATGGGCACGGTCGCCGCCTCGGCACCGGCCGCGATCGTGACGGTGTTGGGTGTGGGGCCTGCCATGGGGATGACGTAATCGCTGCCGGCGGTGGCGGTGCCCGATAGGGAATACTCCACAGTCAAGGCACGTTCCGTCGAGCCCGTGCGAGTGAATGTAAAGACAAACGCATTGGCGCCGTCTTCAGCGAGGGAAGGGGGCGAGAGCTCAAGAGAAATGACGGGCCCATCATCCGGCGTCGTGGCTTCAACGGCGCCTATATCAACGATGCCGCTGCGTATCCGCTCAAAACCAGCCCCCCGTCCATCAAAGGGAATCGCTTCGAGCCGATTGCCATCAACATCCAGATCTTCGTCATCCAGGATGACCAAAGCATTATCGCCAGCATTGATCGCCGGGCTCCCATCGATCAAGGCGTGGGTGAGGATGGGTCCACCGTTGTCTTGAAGATCGGTCAGACCGGGATTGGGATCGACGATGTCAGTGCCGGTACCGACGCTGCCAAAAGCGTCCTCAAGACTGCCAATAAGATTGTTGTTATCACCATCAAACCAGCCCTTTAACTCAGCGATGCCACCATCATCATTTGAATTGGCAGCAACAATTGTATTGCGGAGAAAAACCGAGCTATTGGCATTTTGGATGCCGGCAGCTTCTCGCAGAACTGCGCTGCACTGATTGCGAGTGACCGTACAATTGGCGAGCATCAGCGAGGAGCCGTTGACGGCATCAATGCCCGTGTCTCCATTGCCACTGATGGTGGTGTTAACCAAACCAGCACTCGATTTATTGAGATATATTCCCTTTGAGGCATTATTGCCAACCAAAGAATTAACCAGCAGGATTTCGCCAAAACTATAGATACCCACTCCGCTATTTTGAGAGACCGACGAATCGACAAGCAAGAGATTTGCTGAATTGCCATTGTAGATACCATCACCAGAACCGGCAGAAGCCCGATTGTTGCTGATGTTGACCTGTGTCAGGCGACAGGAGCCTGAGTTGGCGATGCCTCCACCATCAATGGCACGATTACTGTGGATTTCCACATCATGGGCAACAAGAACCGCTCCAGAACCCACCCGAAGGCCTCCGCCATCACCACCAGGATTACCACCACTGATGATGAGATGGTCGAGGGTCAGATTGCCGTTGGCTAGCACATCAAAAACGCGATCACCAAGGGCTAGTTTCGAAGCATCAATGCGAGCTTTCGGTTCACCAATGGCCACCAAGACAAGTGCGCCTGTGCGCGGCTTGATATCAAGATCACCTTTCAACCCATTGTCCTCATGGAAGCCACTGGCTCGCAGCGAATAGGTGTGGCCGCCTGTCAGGCGAATTTCATAGTCTACGGCCGGATTATTGTTGGCGGTTAGAATGGCATCCCGTAACGACAGGCCCGCCCCAACCGTGCCGCTGCCATCGCTTTCATCCAGGGTTGTGGAAACAGTCAAAACAAGCGGATCCGCCTTCTCCACGTTCAGAATCGCGCCATGGAGGAGAAGCCGCAAGTGATCATCCTCAACAAATACTCTCTGACGCTCCGCGGCTGTCAGAGGACGGCCCAACACAGTAGCCGCAAATAATTCCCCTTCATCACCAGGCGTATCATTGGTCTTAATGCGAACATCCACGAAGTGTCCAACCTCCTCCAGAATCGTGCGCACCAACGCGGTTGGAGCGAACCTCTCCACAACCGACTGGGACAGATAGATCTGATTGGTGCGGCTTGAATAGGCTGCGATAGCCAGGCCCATCTCCTCAGCACTCACCAAATGAATGACTGGCAGTTGACCAAAGTCATGCCTCAGCCATTGCTGCTCGAGAAGTAATGCGGGTCGCCTCTGATAGCCCTCCCCAAAAACACTCGCAAAGCCATCTCGAAGCCTCCCCTCGATGGCGAAGGAATACAACGCCCCGTGGACAGCATCCAAAACAGCCGACGACAACGAAGCCACTGCGTAGCCCAGATAGGTGTTTTTAGTTTATCCCATTCAATTCTGCCAAAAAAGAATCATTGATTCTGCCTTATCGCCTTGCTTGGCGGCTATCCCAAGGGCCATCAAGGATGGTCATCAGGTTGGCGAGTCTCATCCAACTTGGTCAGGACCACCGCCGTATCAGCGGCCGGATCTTGGCGAGAATGGCGAGTGAGGTGAGCGGCTCCTCAATCCTGGAGAGCGGCGCGAAAGGCGGCTGCGTCTGAGAGCGGTGTGTTGTGCTCCAGGGCAGGGTCAACCACCAACCGGGCCACGCTGGGTTGGAAGGCGCGGGCGAGGGCTTGCGCATGGCGGACGGGGACAACGGAATCCTGGGCCGCCGCCACCAGCGTGGTGGGAGCGCGCACGAAGGGCGCCTCCGAGGTCGCTTCCCAGCGATCCCGCAGCAGGAGGGGAATGGGCAGCCAGGGCATGGCGGCTTGGGCCACCGCCAGCAGGCTGTCGAACGGCACAACCAGCACAAGGCGCCGCACCGGCTGGGTGGCGGCCAGATGGACAGCGGGCCCCGTGCCCAAGCTGCGCCCCACCACCGTGATCTCACTGTGCCGGGCGGCCACAAAGGCATGGAGCGCCTGGGCATCGCGGCGAATGGCCGCCTCGCTCGGACTGCCCTCGCTGCCGCCATAACCGCGGTAGTGGAGCAGGTAAAGGGCCGTGTCGGGCAGCAGGGCGGCCAACTCCGCCCGCGGGAGGGAAACATCCTCGGCATTGCCACCGAACTAGATCAGCGCCTGGGTGCTCGGTGTCAACTACGTTGGCGGGTCGCGTCAATTACGTAGGCGGGTCGCCCCCCCCCAGCCCCCGGCCATGGGAGGGGGCTGGGGGGGGGGATTTGGCCTGTGGAAGCGACACCAAATCTGGTCCACCCCATGATTTCCCTCACGTGTGAAAGGGGTCTTGCTCCGCATCAGTGGCTCCTGCCTCGGCAGATCACCAGCCCAGGGTGGGGCGGTCTGCTTGATCGTGGCGGTGGAGCGCACGAGCCGGCGGACCCCATAGTCCGTCGGCGGCGCGGAGCCCACCACCGGCGCCTTGATCCACGGGCCTGGCCCCGGTTGGCTGGTCATTGACGCCGATTCATCGCGTCATCGCGTCCCCTTACCTGTTGGTTCCAGGGCGGCCAGGGCGTCGTGCTCTCTTGCGGCGGTAGCTCTCACCATTGATCTGGATCAAGGTGCTGTGGTCCACCAAGCGATCCACCGCCGCCACGGTCATGGCACTGGTGGAGAACACGTTTTCCCACTCGCTGAACGGCTGATTGGAGGTGACCAGCAGGGATTTGCGTTCGTAGCGGTGCATCACCAGTTCAAACAGCACGGAGGTTTCCGCCTCGTCCTTGCGCACATAGCCGATATCATCGATCACCAGCAGGGCAAAGCGATCCAGCCGTGTCAGGGCCTTGGCCAGGGCGTAGTCCGCCTTGGCCCGCTGCAGCTCCTGCACCAAGACCGTGGCCGAGTAGAAGCGGGCCGAGCGGTCCAGGCCGATCAAGGCCCGGCAAATCCCTGTCGCCAGATGGGTCTTGCCCACACCACTGGGGCCAAACAGCAGCAGGTTCTCGGCCCGATCCACCCAGCTGGTGTCATGGGCAAGCTGCTCAATCTGGGGACGGTCCAGATCGGGGATGGCCGCCCAGTCCAGGTCGGCCAGGGTTTTGGGCACCGGCAGCTGGGCCTCATGCAATAGCCGCCGCAGCCTCGCTTGATGGCGTTGCTGGTGCTCCTGTTCCGCCAACACATAGAGGTAGCTGGCCGGGCTCCAGCCATCGGCTCTGGCCTGCTCCTCCGCCGCCTGCCACTGGCTGCGGAACTGGGCCAGTTTCAACTGTTTCAACAAGGCCGGCAGGGCACTCTCCAGTGCCGGCCGGCTCGGGGGTTCCACCCAGGAGTTCGTCATAGCTGCTCAGTTGGTGTTCAGGGATGTCCAGTTGGGGAAGGGCCGCTAGGCCCCGCGGGGGCCTCAGCCCGTAGTGATCGCGCAGAGCGGTGAGGCTCAACGCACCCCGCCGCAGCGTTCGCCGCAGATAGGCCTCCACACCGGCCAGGTCGTTGTGTTTGGCGGCGACATGGAGGGCATCGACCATCACTTTGGCGGCCTCATCCGGCGGCAGGGCCGCCAGCAGTTGACGCCAAAGCTCCCGCCAGCTCTCACCCGGCAGCAGGTCGTCCTGCAGCCTGGCGCGCAGCAGGGCGCGGGGTTTGCGGCGCAGGCTCTCGATCACATGGCGAAAGTCAATCCGCCGTGTCGCCATCCCCTTGTCCCCCTTGCGGGGATGGAGCCGCGGCAGGGTCTCCAACAACCGCCCGAGCCGGTAGAGCTCCAGCCGGTCATGGCGCACGTGCACCGTCAGTTGTTGGCCAATCAGCCTTGAGGGGACGCTGTAGGTGACCTGCCGCACCTGGATCGTGCCCGTGGCCCTCACCCGCGCCACCAAAGGCTCGTAGTCCGCAAAGCGATCCACCGGCAGGGGCGCCAGGGCCAACCGCTCAATGGAGAGCTTCTCCCGCACGCTGGCGCGGCCATTGAGACCCTCGCTGACCCGAGACACCAGTTGGCGATAGGCCTCTTCCGTTTGGAAGTCACGGCTGCCGCGTTGGAGCAGCTGCTGCTCCAACCGGTGTTTCCAATGGCGATGTGGGCCCTCAATGGCCCCGTTTTCATGGGCCACGCCCCGATTGTTGCGGGTGCCGACAACGCCCAGGTGGGCGCAAAGCTCCTTGTAGCGGCTGGTGAAATCCGAGGCGTAGCTGCCATCACGGTTGCGATAACAGGCGCTCAGGCTGTCGGTACGGTGCTCTGCCGGCACCCCGCCACAGGCGAACAAGGCATTTTGCAACGCCTCGGCCAGGGCGACAAAACTCTCCCCGCCATGGATCACCTCCACATGGCACCAGCCGGAAAAAGGCAGGCGAAAGTGAAACAACCGGTGCTCCAAAACCACTCCCGCCACACGGATCGGCTCCCCTTTCAGCAGAGTGAAATCAGAGATGCCCAAGACACCCGGACGGTGCTCCTGCAAAAACATCACCTCCCGCTCCGGCCCCCGTTCCGCCCGCCACTGCTCCACACGCCGCTGCAGGGTCCGCTTGCGGCGATGCCACTCCTGATCAGGCCTGATCTGCTCAAGGTGGAGCAGCAGGGTCTGGGGTTCAAGGCCCGGAGCCTTCTCCAGCATCGGCACCAGCTCGCTCTGCCAGACCTCCGCCAAAGGATCGGCTCGCGTCCGCCAGTGTCGCCCCTGGCGGGGACTGGGTTGGTGGTCACCTCGATCGATTCGCTGGGCGCTGCGAACCGAAATGCCAACAGCTTCTGCGGCCACCTCCTGGCTCAAGCCAGAGGCTCGTTTCTCCATGTAGCGCTCCTTGATCCGTAACGACAAAGCGGCGGGCATCGACAGGCTCCTGACCTCGATCAGAACCCTGCTGTCTCATCCTTGGACCCGCCTATGTAGTTGCGCGGACCCGCCTATCTAATTGTCGCCGTACAGCTGGCAGTGGGTGATGGTGACGGCCGTGGTGACGGTGTTCATCCAAGGGCTGAGTCGCTCGACGGCCGCCGCCATTGAGTTGCTCGGGAACGCCTTTGTCGGGATTGTGGTGAGCGATCGCTTCTCGGTCTATAACCACCTCCCCCTGGAGCGACGCCAAATCTGCTGGGCCCATGTGATACGGGATCTCACCGCCATCGCCGAACGCCCGGGCGCCAGTGCCGAATTCGGAGCGGAGCTGCTGGAGTTGCAGCGGCAGTTGTTTGCCCACTGGCACCGCTACAAGGGAGGAGCCATCGATTGGCCCAGCCTGCAACAGGCCTGCGGGCCGATCCGCCAATCCTTTGAGACCACGCTGCAAAGGGTGGTGGAGCTGGGCCACCAGAGCGGCGAGCGAACGCCATGGGCCAAAACGGTCGGAACCTGCCGGCGGTTGCTGCCCGTGGCCGATGGTCTCTGGACTTTCTTAAAAATCAAGGGCATCGAACCCACGAACAACGCTGCCGAGCGTGCCCTGCGCCAGTCAGTGATTCAACGCAAGATCAGCCATGGAGTCCAATCTCGCCAGGGCGCCATCTGCCGCAGCCGACTGCTCACCGTCACCACCACGTTGCGACAACAGGGCCGTGATGTTTGGCCATTCCTGGAGCAAGCGTGGGTTGCCCATCACCGCGGCGGGGTGATGCCATCGCTGCTTCCTGATCCCTGAGGTAACGGAGAAGAACAGCACCACATCTCTGCGCGCTCAGTGGAGTGGTCGGCATCGCATTTGCCCATCGGTGCATCCCGACAGCTGAACGGGTACAACAATTCCTCAACTCGTTTGCCGGTATGGTCTCGTGCGACCTTTGTGATATGGGCGTAAATTGCGGTGGTGTTGATATCGCAATGACCCATTTGATCCTGAATCAATCTCATGTCCATGCC
>JBKCVY010000367.1:0-2942 GCA_046317475.1 Cyanobacteriota bacterium
GGTGGACGCCGTGTTGGAGCTGCTGCCCGGCGTGCCCACCGCCCACGCCCGGAGGCGCCTCCAGCTCTTTGACACCGATGACAGCTCCCCCCGGCCGCTGACGGAAAAACTGCTGGAGCGGCCGGCGTTGCTGGCCCGCATCGCCGACCTGCTGCGGCCCGGCCGGTCCTTCATCGCCTGCTATGTGGTGACGGAGCTGGAAAAACGCCTTTCCGAGGTCCTGCAGGTGCCGCTGCTGGGCACCGATCCCGCCTTGAGCTGGTGGGGCACGAAGGCGGGCAGCCGGGAGCTCTTCGCCCGTTGCGGCCTGCCCCACCCGGCGGGCAGCCCCCTGGCGCACCACCTCGATGGCTTGGCGGAAGCGGCGGCCGAGCTGTGGGAGCGGCAACCCTCCCTGCGCCGTTGCGTGGTAAAGCTCAATGAAGGCATCAGTGGCCAGGGCAATGCCCCCCTGGACCTGGAGCCGTTGGCGTTGGCGGAGCGGAGCGCCGCTGAACGGCGACGGTTGCTGCGTCGCGCCCTTGATCACCTGCCCATGCCCGCCCCCCAGTGGCGGGAGCTCGTTGGCCGGCAGGGGGCGCTCGTGGAAGCCTGGCTGGAGGGAGGGGACGCCCTGCGCTCCCCCAGCGTGCAGGTGGTGATCCACCCCGGCAGCACGGTGGAGGTGATCTCCACCCATGAGCAGGTGCTGGGTGGGCGCCATGGCCAGACCTACACCGGTTGCGCCTTTCCCGCCGCGGAGGACTATCGCTTGGAGCTGATGCGCATTGGCGCCACCGTGGGCGAAGAACTGGCGGCGGAAGGGGCCCTGGAGCGCTTCTCCGTGGACCTGGTGGCCCGGCGCTTTGGGGAGCGCTGGGACCTGCAGGCGATCGAGATCAACCTGCGCCAAGGCGGCACCACCCACCCCACCATGGCCCTGCGGGCCATCACCAGCGGCAGCCTGGATCCGGCCACCGGCCTCTTCCTCTCCCCCACCGGCCAAGCCCTGCATTACCGCGCCACCGACAACCTCACTGCCCCGGAGCTGCGCGGTCTGTTGCCCCTCGATTTGATCGACATCGTCGCCGAGGCCGGCCTGCACTACGATCCAGCCCGGCTGCAGGGCAGCGTGTTTCACCTGCTGGGCTGCCTGTCGGAATTCGGCAAGCGCGGCATGACCGGCGTGGGGCGCGATGAGGGCGAAGCCCTCGCCGTCTATGACGCCACGGCCTCAGAGCTGCTGAAGGGGGGGCGGACGCGGCGACGTGGAGGGAGGGGGATGGGGGGTGAAAGGTGAACGGTGAGACGCCCCGACCCTGAAGGCAAGGAGCGGCCCACCATGGCCCGTCCGGTTCACCGCCTCGCCGCCAACGCGCCGGGATCCATTTTTGTCGATGCCAGCCGCTTTGGTAACGGCACCTGCGGGCGTTGGGATCCGACCCCTGTCGCTCCGGGCGGGGGCCAGGCCCGGGTGGCGCGCCAGCCGGCGGAGGCGGGCGGCGACGTGCTGGATCGATTTTGCCCAGGGGCAGTGGCGGGAGGCCCTGGAGGCCACCCTGGCGCGCTGCCGGAACGCCCCCGACTGAGAACGGAGGGCATCCACCCTCCGAACGGAGGACGGCGTCAGTTCATCGGCTTGGTTTCCTTGACGCCCCCCACAACCCGTTCGACGGCCATCTTCAACAGCAGGGACACCAGCCCCACGCCGCCCAGCACCAGGGCGGCCCCATAGGCCAATTCCGTGTTGTATTGCTTGTAGCTGTCTTCCACAAACAGGGGCAGGGTTTGCGTTTGGCCGGCGATGTTGCCGCTCACCACGGCCACCGCGCCGAATTCCCCCAACGCCCGGGCGGTGGTGAGCACGAGCCCGTAGAGCACCGCCCAACGCACCGAGGGCAGGGTGACCTTCCAGAACACCTGCCAGCTGCTGGCCCCCAGGGTGCGGGCGGCCTCCTCCTGGTCCCATCCCTCCTCCTCCAGCAGGGGAATGACCTCCCGGGCCATGAACGGAAAGGTGACGATGATCGTCGCCAGGGCCATGCCTGGCCAGGAGAAGATGATCTTCCACCCCAAACTGCCCACCACATCGCGCAACAAACCATTGGTGGGGCTGTAGAGCAAGACGAGCATCAACCCCACCACCACCGGCGAAATCGAAAACGGCAAATCGATCACGCTCAGCAGCAAGGCCTTGCCGGGGAACTTGCGGCGGGCGATGGCCGTGGCGGCGGCCAGGCCAAAGATCGAGTTGGCCGGCACGGCGATCACCGCCATCAGCAGGGTGAGCCGCACGGCGGAGAGCAGGTCTGGGGAAGAAAAGATCTCCAAAAACGGCTGCCACCCCTTGGCCAAGGCACCGGCCACCACCTGTAGCGCCGGCAACAGGATCAAAACCGCCACATACAGCCCGGCGACCAGCGGGATGAGCACGGAGGGGAGGGTGACGTTGGCGAAGCCGCGGCGCGGCCGGCGGGGAAAGGGGACCATCGGGGGACGGTTGGGGGGAAAGGAGGAGGAAGGCAAACGGTTCAGACGGCCAGGGGCTGGTGGTCAGCCGCTGGCGTCAAGCGGTCAGGCCGGCTTTGGCGTCCCAGTTATGGCCCCACACCTGCAGGCCATTGATCAGCAGCAGGCTCACCAGGGAGAAGGCGAGCATCACCATGCCGATCACCGTGGCGGAGGCGAAGTCGTATTCCTCCAATTTCTGAATGATCAGGGTGGGCGTGATCAAATCCTTGAAGGGCACATTGGAGGAGATCATCACCACGGAGCCGTACTCCCCCACCGCCCGGCTGGAGCCCTGGGCCACACCGGAGAGAATCGCCGGCATCAGCTGGGGCAGCACCACCCGCACCAGGGTTTGGCGGGGGGAGGCGCCCAAGCACCAGGCCGCTTCCTCCTGGTCCCGCTCCAGGGCCCGCAGCACGGGCTCCACGCTGCGCACCACAAATGGTAGGGAG
>JBKCVY010000368.1:0-8871 GCA_046317475.1 Cyanobacteriota bacterium
GATCCAGAGCGCCCGAATCGCGATCCATCGCCAAGCGATCGCCCGGTTGCTGGCGGAGGGCAAGGCCTATCGCTGTTACACCAGCGAGGCGGAGCTGACCACCCTGCGGGAGCAGCAGCAGGCCCACAAGCAAGCCCCCCGCTACGACAACCGCCACCGCCACCTCACCCCCGCCCAGGAGCGGGCCTACATCGCTGAAGGTCGGGAGGCAGTGGTGCGTTTTCGCATCGAGGACGACCGCACCATCGCATGGCACGACCTCGTGCGCGGGGACATGCGCTGGTCGGGGGCGGACCTCGGCGGCGACATGGTGATCGCCCGCCGGGCCCCGGCCGGTGCCATTGGCGACCCCCTCTACAACCTGGTGGTGGTGGTGGACGATGCCGCCATGGCCATCAGCCACGTGATTCGGGGGGAAGACCACATCGCCAACACGGCCAAGCAGCTCCTGCTCTACGAGGCCCTCGATCTCCCCCTGCCCACCTTCGCCCACACGCCCTTGATCCTCAACCAGGAGGGGCGCAAGCTCTCCAAGCGTGATGGCGTCACCTCCATCAGCGATTTTCGGGCCATGGGCTACACGCCGCAGGCCCTCGCCAATTACATGACCCTGCTGGGCTGGTCGCCGCCGGAGGGGATGGGGGAGCGCTTCACCCTGGCGGAGGCAGCCACCGTCTTCGACTTTGAGCGGGTCAACCGGGCTGGAGCCCGCTTCGATTGGGAAAAGCTCAACTGGCTCAATGGCCAGGTGCTGCATGGGCTCTCACCCGCTGAACTGCGGGCGCTCCTCCAGCCCCTCTGGACCGCCCGGGGCTGGACAGGATCCACCACCACAACAGGGACCCCCTTGCCCGATGGCTGGCCGGACGCGCTCTGTGCCCTGTTGGGTCCCTCCCTCACCCTGCTCGCCGATGGGGTCGGCCAAGCCGCGCCCTTTTTTGAGCGGCCCATCCTTGATCCGCAGGCCCAAGAGGTGCTCCAGCACGCCGATGCCCGAGCCTGCCTCACCGCCCTGCGGGACAGCCTGCCGGCCACTCCAACGCTCCTCCCCTCAGAGGCTCAGGCGCTGTTGGCTGCCGCGGCAACGACGGCCGGGGTAAAAAAAGGGGTGGCGATGAAGAGCCTGCGGGCCGCCCTGCTTGGTTCCCTGCAAGGGCCCGATCTGATCGCCTCCTGGCAGCTGCTGCACCAGATCGGAGAAGACAAGGAGCGCTTGAAGCTCCTCGTGCTGAAGAGCTGAAGATTCGTCGCGTGCCGAGCCCTGATACATGGACATCTTCCTGGGAAGAAAATCTACCTTTGAAGTTGTGAAATCAAAGCTACGCTGAGCTCCGCCAATAATGACATCGCTGTGGCGCAGGACGTGGCGACCAGTCTGGGTGGAGAAATCGGAGGAAGGGCTCGGAAAAAAAGATTTTTCTAGCCCTGGAGTGCCTCCAGCAATGGATTGGAGTTGTGTCTCAGGACGACCTTCCTGCGTCGGCGGAGACGGCGACTGAAGACGAAAGCGGATGCGGCACCACCCATCACGGGAAGGGGACCTGGCACGGGCTGCACCAGATCGTTCAGCGAAGGAGAAATGGCAATGGCAATGGCATCACCTTGCGAGCACCAATTTTCCCACTTCAAGAAGAGATTGTCATAAGACTTGGAGGTTTCAATGGAGGTAGCGATAGAGAACGTATGATGGTTTAATAGATGAATCAAGACGTCTATTGAAGAGGGATTGATCCGGCGATAGGTGAGTTCACCCTCCCCTGGAGCACGCTTGATGATTTGCTTAAGAATGACCAGAAGCTAACTCAAAAAATTGCCAATCAACACCAAGTCCCATACGAGACATTGTGTTTCCGAGCGCGTTAGCTGAGGGGGGCTGAATCACCGCACGAAACCACAATTCTGATTCCCTCCTATTCAAGCCTGTGACAGTCCTGTTGATTCTGTAGCCAAGGTCCCCGGCTTCCACCGCGCGGCCTGGGCCACCGCTGTTCACGTGATCATCTGAGCCATCGTATTGCTCGATCCAGGGGGAACTGGCGGAAAAGCCAGCCTCCACAGGAGCTTGCCCTTTCAACGTGCCGGTAGTTATGAGGGGGCATCAAAATGCGCCTCCATGATCAAGGAAACGCATGCCGGTGAAACGCGAGGGTGACGGCGGAGAGGATCAAATCTTGATTTCAACGTGTCTGAATATATTTGGCTTGCATTTGGATTGGATACCGCGAAACATCCCAGTCTTCGAAGATGAGAGCTATCAAACCCTCTAGGCAACCTGGCCCGCATCGGCATCTTCGGGCCGTGAAGATCAATTTTTCGAGGTTCCCGATTGCACTTGCAAAAGCCAGAGAAAACCAAAGGACATCAATGTTTGCAAGGTATTTGCAAATGCTGATGCTGTTGGAACTCTTTGGTCTTGCCCTCCGCCGCACACCCTCGCTCAGGCAGGGCCAACTTCTGGGCTGTGCCCTTGATCGGCTCCGCCAGAAGCCCCATCAATGACCAGCCCTTTTCTCTCGCGGGATTCCCTCAATCCTCCACCATCCCGAACAGGGGCTCCACCCGCAGCCCAATCACGCTGCCGGCACGCACCAGCAGATATTCCCCCTCCAGCTCTCCGATCGGCACATTGACGAACGTCTCTGGCGAGGCGCCGCCGTGAAGCGCGCTCGCATACCACTGCTGAAACGCCTCCAGGGTTGGGAAATGCACCACTTCCTCCTGCCCGCTGCTCAGCAGCAGATGGATGGCATAACGGCGGGGGACGCGCGACATGGGGAGACTTCCGCGAAGAAGGGCAGGGGCGGTTGGCTGGACCGGACGAAGGGCGGATGGCGGGAATGGCCCTGACGGGTGACGCCCACGCGCACCACCTCTTTATCCCAGCATCGCAGCCGCGCCCACACCTGCGCCTCACCCCCCTCCCCGCAGCCCTCCCCGGTTGCCCCAGCCCAGCCCCGGCCGCGTCCGCCGGCGGCCGTCCCCCCGCCGGCGGACCATCGCCGCCCCGGCGCCCCCGCTCCACAGCTCGGGCGTTGGGAATGGATCTGGCAGGCTGAGGCCACTCGGGCGGACAAGCACGCTTGGCCATGGCGGATCCCAAACCTCTCCTGCTGCTGGTGGACGGGCATTCCCTGGCCTTTCGCAGTTTTTACGCCTTCGCCAAGGGGGGGGACGGCGGCCTGACCACCAAGGATGGCGTGCCCACCAGCGTCACCTTCGGCTTTCTCAAAAGCCTGCTAGACACCTGCGCCCAGTGGCGGCCGGACGGCGTGGCGATCGCCTTCGACACTGACACCCCCACCTTCCGCCACGAGGCCGATGCCACCTACAAGGCCAACCGGGACGTGGCCCCCGAACACTTTTTCGCCGACCTGGACAACCTGAGGGACATCCTCGCCAACCATCTCGACCTGCCCCTGGTGATGGCGCCCGGCTACGAAGCCGACGACGTGCTGGGCACCATGGCCGACCGCGCCGCGGCCGGAGGCTGGCGCGTGCGCATCCTCTCCGGCGATCGGGACCTCTTCCAACTCGTGGATGACGGACGCGACATCGCCGTGCTCTATATGGGCGGTGGGCCGGGCAACAGGGGGGCCGGCCCGCGGGAGATCCGCCGGGAGGGCGTGGTGGACAAGCTGGGCGTCCCCCCGGAAGACGTGGTGGATCTCAAGGCGCTCACCGGCGACAGCTCGGACAACATCCCAGGCGTGCGGGGGGTGGGCCCGAAAACCGCCATCACCCTGCTGCGCGCCCACGGCAGCCTGGCGGGGATCTACGACGCCCTTGATCAACAGAAAGGAGCCCTGCGCACCAAGCTGCTGGAGGGCAAGGAGAGCGCCTTTCGCTCCCAGCACCTGGCCGCCATCCACCGGGACGTGCCCCTGCAAGTGCCGCCCCGCTTGACCCTGGGCCAGGTTGACCGGGAGGGCCTTGAAGACCGCCTGCGGGCGCTCGAGCTGTCCAGCCTGATCCCCAAGGTGGACCGTTTCACCACCCTCTTCTCCAGCGCGCCTGCCGCCGGGGCCCCAACCCAGCAGGCCGCGACCCCAGCCGCCGCGGGGGACACCAGCCCAGGGGCAACGGCCATGGGAGACCCCCCCAAGGATGCCCCCCCGCACAAGGGTTCAGGCGCGGCCGCGCCGCCTCCCCGGGATGGCGCCCCAGCCCCGCTGCCCCAGCTGGAGCCGCTCCTGATCCAAAGCCCCGCCGCCCTTCAAGAGCTCGTCGCCCACCTGATGGGCTGTGGCTCCAGTGGTCCCCCCGTGGCGCTGGACACGGAAACCACTTCCCTTAACCCCTTTCGCGCCGAACTCGTGGGCCTGGGCGTTTGCTGGGGAGCGGAGGTGGGGGATCTGGCCTACATCCCCATCGGCCATCGCCTCGAAGCCTCCCCCGCCCAAGCCACCCTGGAGAGCACCAGCCTGACGGACAGCGCGGAGCAGCCAGCCAACGCGGGCCTATCCCAGCTCCCCTTGGAGACGGTGATGGCGGCCCTTGGCCCCTGGCTGGCGAGCGCGGCCCATCCCAAAACCCTGCAAAACGCCAAATACGACCGCCTGATCCTCTTGCGCCATGGCCTGCCCCTGGCGGGGGTGGTGATGGACACCCTGCTGGCGGACTACCTGCGGGACGCGGGAGACAAGCACGGCCTGGAGGCCATGGCCACCAGGGAATTCGGCTTCACGCCGCCGAGCTACGAGACGGTGGTGGGGCGCAAGAGCAGCTTCGCGGAGGTGCCGATCGATGCCGCCGCCCACTATTGCGGCATGGACGTGCATGTCACCTGGAGGCTCACCGGCGTGCTCGCTAGGGCCTTGGAGGCCCTGGGGCCTGCCCTGCCCGCCCTGCTCAAGGAGGTGGAGCTGCCCCTGGAGCCCGTGCTGGCGGCCATGGAAGCCACGGGAATCCGCATCGACGAGGACTACCTGCGGGAGTTGGGCAAGGAACTGGCCGCCCAGCTGTCCCAGCTGGAGGAGGAGGCCCAGAGGGTGGCGGGCCAACCCTTCAACCTGGCGTCCCCCAAGCAATTGGAGGCGCTGCTCTTCGACACCCTCCAGCTCGATCGCAAAAAATCCCGTCGCACCAAAACGGGCTGGAGCACGGACGCCACGGTGCTCGAAAAGCTGGAGGACGACCACCCGGTGGTTCCGCTGGTGCTGACCCATCGCACCCTGAGCAAACTCCGCAGCACCTATGTGGATGCCCTGCCCGCCCTGGTGGAGCCGGAAACCGGCCGGGTGCACACGGATTTCAACCAGGCGGTGACGGCCACGGGTCGCCTCTCCAGCAGCAATCCCAACCTGCAAAACATCCCCATCCGCACGGAATTCAGTCGCCGCATCCGCAAAGCCTTCCTGCCAGAGGCGGGCTGGCGGATGATCAGCGCCGATTATTCGCAAATTGAGTTGCGCATCCTCGCCCATCTCTCCGGAGAAGAGATGCTCATCGAGGCGTACAACGCGGGCGATGACGTGCATGCCCTCACGGCCCGCCTGCTCCTGGAAAAGGACAGCGTCTCGCCGGAGGAGCGCCGGCTGGGGAAAACCATCAACTTCGGCATGATCTACGGCATGGGGTCCCAGCGGCTCGCGCGGGAAACCGGCATCCCCCAAGGGCGCGCCAAAGACTTCCTGCAACGGTTCAAGGAACGCTTCTCCAGGGTGTTTGGCTTTCTGGAGCTGCAGCAACGGCTGGCCCTCAGCCGGGGCTATGTGGAAACCATCCTCGGACGCCGCCGCGTCTTCCACTTCGATCCGGGCGGATTGGGGCGCCATCGCGGCCGGGATCCCCTGGAGATTTCCCTGGAGGGCGCCCTCAAGGGGGGTCTGGAGGCCCAGCAACTGCGCGCGGCGGCCAATGCCCCGATTCAGGGCTCCAGCGCGGACATCATCAAGCTGGCGATGGTGGAGCTCCACCGCCAGCTCCACCATCGCCAGCTTGATGCCCGCCTGCTGCTGCAGGTGCACGATGAACTGGTGCTGGAGGCGGCGCCCGCCGACCTGGACGCCGTGGTGGATCTCACGCGACGCACCATGGTGGGCGTGGTGGCCCTGCGGGTGCCCCTCGTGGTGGACACCGGCGTTGGCGCCAATTGGATGGACACGAAGTAGGACAGCGCCTCCCCTGGAGGCCCCGGGCCTGGCGGCCTCCCCTTTCGTGAGACACTCTTGCGGCCCTCTTCAAACCGGTGAGGACCCCAGCCCCCCCCCGCAAAGGCCTCCTCCTCGCCGGTGGCAGCGGCACCCGCCTGACTCCCCTGACCTGCGCGGTGAGCAAGCAGCTGATGCCGGTGTACGACAAGCCAATGATTTATTACCCCCTCACCACCTTGATGCTGGCGGGGATTCGGGAACACTTGATTATCACCACCCCCGCCGACCAGGCCGCCTTCGCCAGGTTGCTCGGCGACGGTTCCCGCTGGGGCATTGACATCCGCTACGCCGTGCAGGCCAGCCCGGATGGCTTGGCCCAGGCCTTCCTGATTGGCGCGGACTTTCTCGCGGGGTCCCCCGCCGCCCTGGTGCTGGGGGACAACCTCTTCCACGGCCACGACCTCATTGCCCAACTGCAGGCCAGCCTGCCGTCACGGGATGGGGCCACCGTGTTCGCCTACCCGGTGCGGGATCCGGAGCGTTACGGCGTGGTGGAGTTTGACGGCGACGGCCAGGTGATCAGCATTGAGGAAAAACCCAAACGGCCCCGGTCCCGCTACGCGATCACCGGCCTGTACTTCTACGACGCATCCGTGGTGGATCGGGCCCGCCAGGTCCGCCCTTCCCCCCGGGGCGAGCTGGAAATCACCGACCTCAACAAGCAGTATTTGGACGAGGGCCTGCTGCGGGTGGAGGTGATGGGCCGGGGCATGGCCTGGCTCGACACCGGCACCCCCGACTCCCTGCACGAGGCCTCCAGCTACATCCGCACCTTGGAGCATCGTCAAGGACTCAAGGTGGGCTGCCCGGAGGAGGTGGCCTGGCGGATGGGCTGGATCAGCGATGACCAGCTTTGCGCCCTGGCGGAGCCCCTGAAAAAGAGCGGTTACGGCACCTATCTTCTGCGGTTGCTGGAGGAACCCCATGCAGGTTGAACGCTTCCCCCTGGCTGGTCCCCTGCTGATCACTCCCCATGTGATTGGCGACAACCGCGGCCATTTTTTCGAAAGCTGGCAGCGGCGCCGCTTCGCGGAAGCCCTCGGGCTCCCGGAGGAGGAGGCGCCCACCTTCGCCCAGGACAACCAATCCCGCTCCTGCCAAGGCGTCCTGAGGGGCCTGCACTACCAAATGCCGCCCTTTGCCCAGGGAAAGCTGGTGCGCTGCGTGCAGGGGGAGATCTTTGATGTGGCGGTGGACATTCGCCGCGCCTCCCCCACCTTCGGGCAGTGGGTCGGCGCCCGCCTGAGCGCCGACAACCACCGCCAGCTGTGGGTGCCGGATGGTTTTGCCCATGGCTTTCTTGTGTTGAGCGACAGCGCGGATGTGCTGTACAAAACCACGACCTACTGGAATCGGAACGCGGAGCGCTCCATCCTCTGGAACGATCCGGCCCTGGCCATCCCCTGGCCCCTCCTTCCCGACGCCCCGCCCCCCAGCGTGTCGGACAAGGACCGCTTGGCGCCCACCCTGCGGGACGCCGCTGACCGGGGCGACGTGTTTCCATGACAACACCCCCCACCACGAAGGTGCTGATTACCGGCTGTGGCGGCCAGCTCGCTCAGGCGCTGCTGGCGGACGTCCCTCCCGAGATCACGGCCATCCCCACCACCCGCGCCGAGCTCGACCTGGCGGACCCGGCGGCCTGCCGCGCGGCTGTCGAGCACTACCGCCCCCACTGGGTGCTCAACGCTGGCGCCTACACCGCCGTGGATCGGGCCGAAAGCGAGCCGGAGCTGGCGATGCGGGTGAACGCCGCAGCGCCGGAAGCCTTTGCCGCGGCCCTGGCCGACAGCGGCGGCCAGCTCCTGCAGATCAGCACGGATTTTGTCTTTAACGGGACTCAGGGCTTCCCCTATCAGCCCCACCAGCCCCGCGACCCCCTCGGCGCGTACGGCGCCAGCAAGGCGGAGGGGGAACGGCGCGTGGCGGAACAGCTCCCGGAAGGCCAGTATTGCCTGTTGCGCACCAGCTGGGTCTACGGACCCGTCGGCCACAACTTTTGCTTGACCATGCTGCGGCTCCATCGCCAAAAGGCCGCCGCTGGCCAACCGCTGGGCGTGATCGCCGACCAGGTGGGTTGTCCCACCGCCACCCACAGCCTGGCCGCCGCCTGCTGGCGGGTGATCCAGCGGCGGGTGGGCGGCCTCCACCACTGGAGCGACGCCGGAGCCGCCAGCTGGTACGACTTTGCCGTGGCGATTGGCGAACTCGCCGTTGCCCGGGGGGTGCTCCCCGCCGCGGCCGAGGTGAGGCCGCTGGGCACGGAGGACTATCCCCCCCCCGCCCGACGGCCCTCTTACAGCCTGCTCGACTGCCGCGCCACCCGCCGCGCCCTCGCGCTGCCCGGCCGCCACTGGCGCGCCACCCTGGCCGAGGTGCTGGCCCGGATCCCCCCCACGGCCTGAGCCCGCTCCCCCACCCCCAACCGCATCGCCCCCATGCTTGAGCTCGCCACCCTTCTGGCTGGACGCCGTCGCCTCCTCGTGACGGGTGGGGCGGGCTTCATCGGCGGAGCCCTGGTGCGGCGGCTGTTGAACGAACCGTCGGTTTGCGTCTTCAATCTCGACAAGCTCGGCTACGCCAGCGACCTCACCGGCATCGAGGCGACCCTGGCCGCGCTGGGCGCATCCGGCGCCGACGCCCACAGCCGTCATCAGGTGTTGCGGGTGGATTTGGCCGACACGGAGGCCACCCGGGCTGCGGTGCGGCAGGCCGATCC
>JBKCVY010000369.1:0-5347 GCA_046317475.1 Cyanobacteriota bacterium
GTCTGAGAATCTGGGATGGCCATCACCCCCTGGATGGGCCAGGCGTGCTGGTGGCGGGAGACGCCGCCTCCCTGTGCGACCCTTTCCTGGCGGAAGGTCTGCGTCCAGCGCTGATGAGTGGCTGCGAGGCGGCCAGGGCCCTCGATGCCTGGTTGGCTGGGGATCCCCAAGCGCTGCGGGATTATACCGCCGCCATGCGGCGCCAGTGGGGCGACTCCATGGCCTGGGGCAAACGGATTGCCCAGGTGTTTTACCGGCTGCCGCGGGTGGGGTACCAGCTGGGCATCAAGCGGCCCACCGCCCCCCAGCGGATCGCTCAGATCCTATCTGGGGAGATGGGCTACGGAGACATCGCCCAGCGCGTGATCAAGCGACTGCTGTTTCAGCGGGGCTGACCGCGGTCACAGCCCTTCAAATCCCGCAGGCGTTGATCAATGGAACCCAGCAGTTCGATGGCAAACATCGGGGACTCCTGGACGGCGAAAAGGAATTTTTCCCGATTCATGACCAGCAGTTGGCAATCCGTGGAGGCCACGGCGTTGCCAAAGCGCCGATGTTCGGGCGTCACCAGGGCGCCGGCCCCAAACACGTCCCCAGCTTGGATCCGCTCATGGCCGCCATCGCCGTTCCAAGTCAGGTCCACCGTGCCTTCCAGCAGACCGAACATGCAGTCCCCTGGCTGGCCAGATTGAAAAATCACGCTCCCTGCGGGGACATGCTTCACCTCTCCGGAGGAGGCAAGGGCGCGCATCGTATCCAGTGCGTTCACAGTGGTTTTGGATCTCCCTTGGACGACAAACTTAGGCTGTCCATTGGGCGAAAAGGTTAACAACCACTCAGGAGGTGCGACTGGGTGGCACCTCCCCAACCCTTGAACGTGGGATGTTCAGAAGCGGTTAACGCCGAACCGACAGGGCGGCACCCAAACCGCCCCGCACGTCATCCGGCGCCAGGCGACCGTCTTTGTCCGTGTCCAAGGCGTCAAAAACCGCATCGCTGCCGAGCCATTCCTCCCGGGTGATGCAACCGTCTCCATCCAAGTCGTTGAGCAGGAAGATCTCGTGAACGGCGTGGGTGAAGGCCGCTTTCCCTTCGATGGACGCCAGGCGATGGGCCAACTGAACCTCGAGGGCCTCAATGGCCTTGGAAAAGCCCCGAATCCCTTCATCCAACTTCTCACTGGCCATGCGATCGGCGACCATCATGGTGTCGAACAGGGGCTTGTCCACATGAATCTTTTCTTGGCTTTCGCCGGGGCTATGGGGGTCCAGCTTGCGGATTAACGGCCGATCCAGGCTTCTGAGCTGATCCATTAACGCCGGGGAGATCGTGAGCAGGTCGCAACCGGCCAGTTCGATGATTTCATCAATGTTCCGGAAACTCGCACCCATCACCTCCGTCCGGTATCCGTAGGTTTTGAAGTAATTAAAAATCTTGGTGACTGAGAGCACACCTGGATCCTCGGGGCCCGGATAACTTTCACGCCCCGTGGCAGCTTTGTACCAATCCAAGATCCGTCCCACGAAGGGCGAAATCAGGGTGACGCCAGCTTCGGCACACGCCACGGCCTGGGCAAACCCAAACAGGAGGGTGAGATTGCAGTGAATGCCTTCCTGTTCCAGACGTTCGGCGGCACGGATGCCTTCCCAAGTGGAAGCCACCTTGATCAGCACCCGGTCCCGGGGGATGCCCGCCTGTTCGTAGAGGCCGATCAGTTTGCGCGCCTTTTGGATGGTGGCTTCCGTGTCGTAGCTGAGGCGAGCATCCACCTCCGTGGACACCCGCCCGGGCACAATACGCAGAATTTCTTTGCCAAAGGTGACACTGATCTCATCCAGTGCTTCGGCCACCACATCTTCCACCGGCGCGCTGTCGCCAAGCAGGGCTCTGGATTCCTGGAGCGAGCGATCGATAAGGTTTTGATAGGTGGGAATCTGGGCCGCGGCCAGAATCAGGGAGGGGTTTGTGGTGGCGTCTCTCGGCGTGAATTGGCGAATCGCTTCGATGTCGCCCGTATCGGCGACGACAACGGTCATCGTTGCCAGTTGCTCGAGCAGATGGGCCATGTTGGTCGTCCGTCTCTGACAACTCTCCCCCTCACGCTAACCAGGCCCGCCTAGGGAGCCAGCCAGAGACGCACGGCTTGTGGGAATCCATACATGTTTGCCGACGTCAAGCTGGGGGACGGGCCGTTTGGGGTTTTGGCTTGATGCCCTCGGGGCGGGACGGGGGAACCTTCTCCAAAACCAAAAGGGCTTCAACGATTTGGCGGGCAACCGGCAAGGCCACCGTGGAACCATAGGCATTGCCGCCTTGGGGCTCATCCATCACCACCAAAACGACATAGCGCGGGCGTTCCACGGGAAGGATGGCCACAAAACTGGTAATTCGCGCACCTGGAATGTAAACACCGTTGTGAGCTTTCTGGGCCGTGCCTGTTTTGCCAGCGATGCGATAACCAGGGATTTTGATGCCCTTGCCGGTTCCCTTATCCACTACTGTTTCCATCCAGTTCACCACTTGTTTCGTCACGTTGGGATTCAACAACTGAACGCCACGTTGCAACTGGGTGTTGGCGAGTCCATCGCCGGATCGCAGGCCCCGGGTGATGTGGGGACTGACGAGCCGCCCCCCATTGGCCAACATCGCATGCAGCTGCACCAGCTTGAGCGGCGTGAGGGAGAAGCCCTGGCCAAAGGCCGCTGTGGCCGGTTCAATCGCACCGGAGATGAACTCCTGCTTGGATTTCAATTGGCCAGCGACGGCTCCAGGAAGATCGGTATCTGGAACGTCGTTGATGCCGATGGTGTTCAGCCATCTCCAAAAGGTTTCACGTTTCAACTGGCCCATGGCAGCCACCATGCCCACGTTGCTGGATACCTGCAACACCGTGGGGAAGTCAATGACTCCGTTGGCACGTCGATCCGCATTGAAGATGGGCCAACCACCGATCGTCAATTGGCCAACATCATTGACGGTTCCATTGGGTTGTATCGCTTTTTCCTGCAGAGCAATCGCCAGATTAATGGGTTTAAAGGTTGAACCTGGCTCATACAGATCCTGGACAGACCATTCCCGGAAAAATCCTGGATTGAACTCCCAATAGCGATTTGGATCGTAGGTGGGGCTGGAGGCAAGGGCCAGCAACTCGCCGCTTTCCGCATCCATCACCAAGGCCACACCACGCTTGGCATTCCATTGCTTCATCTGCTTGGCGACGGCTTGCTGGGCCACCAATTGCAGACGGGAATCCAGGGTGAGTTGCAGTTTCAGGTCGTCGCCATAGAGGGTGCCCGCCTGGAGGCCATCGGGCAGGGGCGTGCCATCCCCGCCGCGCCGCATGCGAAAGGTGGATTCTTGGCGTTTCAAATCCTGGTTGCGGCTTTGCTCCAAACCCGCTTGGGGGACGCGATCCAAATTGAGGAAACCCACCACATTCGCAAACAAGGATCCCTGCGGATAAATCCGCTGGGGATAGGCCTCCAGATCTAGGCCGCTGATATTGAGTCCCTTCACATGGGAGGCGGTTGCGGGGTCGAGGTTGGTGGCCAGCTTCACGCCACTCTGACGACCAGTCATCGCCTGTTGCAGTTCGGATTTGGGACGGGACAAAACCACCGCCAGTTTCGCGGCCACCTCCTCGGGCCGGCGACGCGTGTTGGGATCATCCCCGAGAAAGCTGAAGAAGCGGGGATGGGCCCAAAGGGTGAACCGCTCCTCATCCAGCGCCACCATGCGCCCAGAACGGTCGACAATCGTGCGGCGGGTGCCAAGGGGCTTGATCGCTTGGGTTTGGATGGCTCTGGCCTTGTTCTGAAGAACTTCTCCCTGCCAAACCTGCAGCCACACCAGCCGGGCCGCCAAGCCCCCCAAGGCCAGCGTCAGCACGGCGAACACCCAATACAGCCGCGTGGAGGGAAGGGGCTGCAGTGGAGGGACACGCTTGTTGTGGCCCCGAGGCCGACCCTCCCCCCCCGCCAACCTCCGCTCCGCGCGGCCTGGGCTGCCGGGGGGGTGGCGGCGGGTTGTGGGGTGGGCCATCAATAACCAGCGGGGAGAGTCGGTAGGAGGGATCCGGGGCCAGGACGGCCCATGGCCAGTCCAGCCAGGAGCGGTAGGGCCCGCTTGGGAGCCGCTGCCGTCGGCTCGGGGAGATGGATGAGATTCTCACTGCTGGTGGGCAGCAGGTGGCCAGGACGACGCATCGAGCCAATGTGATGTTGTTCCAACACCGCCGCGGATTCATGGAGGCGGTGCTCCAGCACCTTGGCCGCTTCGAGCTGCCGGTAATTTTGCGCCCATTGATTTTGCCAGTGCAACGCCAAAGCGCTCAGGCCCACCAGGGACACCCCCAAGCCGACCAGGGCACCGGTGGAAACGCGATGGAGGCCAGCCAACAGGGGAGATTGCCGTTCCACCTTCTGGCCACTCAGGGAGCCATGGATCAGCTTGAGCGACCGCTCTCGAACGCGCTGTGGGGAGGGGGAGCCTTGGGGAGGTCGCCTGCCAGCGGAGTGCTGAATGCGCGATGGCACGGGGGATTGGGGGGCGGAGGTGGACGGCGAGGCAACCAAGGGAATGGGCCCAAAAGCTGTGCAAGTGAACCACCCCGCGGTCGGATCAGCAAGGACCCGTCCTCATTTGGACAGCAGCAGCAAATTGAACAGGGTGAGGCCGTTCCAGAAGGCGTGCAGGCACACCGAGGCGGCCAGTCGGCCACTCTGCCAGCGCAACAAACCCAAGCCAATCCCCAACACCGAGAGGGGCACCAGCTCCCCCAAACTCAAATGGGCCAGGGCAAACATCAAGGCGCTCACCAAAACGGCCCCCATGCCCCCCAAATGGCGGCCCAGCACGGGCAACAACAGCCCGCGAAAAAGGGTCTCCTCAAACAGCGGGGCCAACACCACCGCGGTGAGGGCAAAGGCCAGCAGGGCCCAAGCGTCCGAACTGCCAATCACCATTTCCAGCAGCGGATTGCTGCCGCCGGGATCGCTCCACACCTGCTGCAGCAACCAGCTCACCCAGGCCACGATCGGAAGGACCATCAACAACATCCGCACGGCCGGCAGCCAAACGGCGTTGGCCGGACGCCATCCCCATTGAAGCCAGCCCCCCCGGGGCGGGGAGAGCTGCCGCGCATCTTCTTCTTGTAGTCCTCCCAGCCGGCGGCGAAGGCGGCGCGCTCTTTGTCCTTCTTGAAGGTCTCTTCGGTGTCGATGCCGAGCAGACGCAGCGAGGCGGGCAGGCCCTTCACACGAATGGTGTCTCCGTCGAGCACCGAGCTGGCGCCGTCGATGGGGTACTCACCCAGCTCGAGGCTGACCGTCTCGAGGCGCTTGAGCAT
>JBKCVY010000370.1:0-4865 GCA_046317475.1 Cyanobacteriota bacterium
TAACCGCTCCCTTGGCCCTGGGCGCATCGACACGGGGTCGCATCAGCGAGCCGGGCGAACAGGACGGCTACACCTTTACCGGAAGTGTTGGCCAGCAACTGTTTTTGGATTCGTTTGGTGGTGATCAGCTATGGCTGCGCCTGTTCGATCCAGCGGGACGGGAGCTGTTCAATGTGGACAGTCGGAACGATCGGGCACCCCATGATGGCCTCACCCTCACCCTTGCTGGCACCTACAAGGTGGTCATCGATGGGGAACGGGATGTCGTTGGTAACTATGGTTTCCGCCTGCTAGATCGGGCGGAGGCCACCGTGGTGGCACTTGACAGCGACATCTCCGGCCGCTTTGACAACGGTGGGTTAGAGGCGGATAGTTACCGCTTTAGCCTGGCCGAACGCAGCTACATCTTTGTCGATGGTTTGACAGGTAGTTATGATAATGCCTGGCTTCTCTATGGCCCAGGAGGCCATTACATTGCCAGTCGCTATTTTTATCAGAACTACCAAAGTGACTCCTACAACGATGCCGAGTTCTGGTTGGATCCCGGTGAGTACTGGTTGTTGCTTCAAGGCAATGGCGCCGAGGCTTGGAATGGGGGCTCCCATGACTACAAACTGCGCCTGGTCACCCCCTCTTTCCCAACGGCGCCAATGAGCCTGGGCGCCTCCACGCGGGGTCGCATCAGTGAACCGGGAGAACAAGACACATACACCTTTGTAGGCCGCGTTGGCCAGCAACTGTTCTTGGATTCGTTAGGTGGCGACGCCCTGCGGCTGCGCCTGCTCGATCCGACGGGACGGGAGCTGTTCAATGCCGACAGCCGTGCCGATCGGGCACCCCACGATGGCCTCACCCTCACCCTTGCTGGCACCTACCGGGTGGTGATCGATGGGGAACGGGATAGCGTTGGCGACTATGGCTTCCGCCTATTGGATCGGGCGAATGCCGCGGTGGTTTCCCTCGACAGCGATATCTCCGGTCGTTTTGACGAAGGGGGGCTGGAGGCAGACAGTTATCGCTTCAGCTTGAGCGAACGCACCTCCCTTTATATCGATGCTGTAGCGGGCTCCTACGACAACGCCTGGATTCTCTATGGCCCGGGAGGTCACTACATTACACACTATCAATTCTATCAAAACTCTTCCTCTGCGTCCTACAACGATGCTGAGCTTTGGCTAGAGGCTGGAGACTATTGGCTGCTGCTGCAGGGCAATGGCGCCGAGCCTTGGGACGGAGGTTCCCATGACTACAAACTGCGCCTGGTTACCCCCTCTTCCTCGACGGCGCCTTTGACCCTGGGCACGTCCACGCGGGGTCGTATCAGCGAGCCGGGCGAACAAGATACATACACCTTTGACGGCCGCGTTGGCCAGCAACTGTATTTGGATGCGTTTGGTGGCGACGGGCTGCGTCTGCGACTGTTGGATCCAACGGGTCGGGAGGTGTTTAATGCGGACAGCCGGGCCGATCGGGCACCCCACGACGGCCTAACCCTCACCCTTCCAGGAGCCTACCGACTGGTGGTGGACGGAGAGCGGGATCTTGTCGGCAACTACGGTTTCCGTCTGTTGAATCGGGCAGATGCGACCGTGGTGGCGCTCAACACCACCATTGCTGGTCGCTTTGATGAGGGGGGAATGGAAGCGGACAGCTATCGCTTCCGTGTGACTGAACGCACCACCATTCGCATCGATGCGGAGTTCGGCAATTTTGATAATGCTTGGATTTTATATTCTCCGGGTGGTTCTTACCTCGCTCACAGACAGTTTTATCAGAACAGCACAGCAAGCCATTACAACGATGCTGAACTCTGGTTGGATCCAGGCGAGTACTGGCTGGTGCTGCAGGGGAATGGTGCAGAGTCGTGGACCGATGGTTCGAACGAGTACAGGCTGCGTCTGATTACTCTTGCTGTCCCGCCAGCTTTTCCACCACCGATTCCAACGCTACCCCTGCAACTGGGCCACATCATGGCTGGCAAGATTGCGGTGATTGGTGAGAAACACACCTATGCATTCCGTGGCCAGATTGGTCAACAACTGTTCCTGGATGGCCTGGGCAGCCCCGATGTGGAGGTTCGCTTTGTCGACCCGTCAGGACGGGACCTATTTACCACAAGAACCCTCAACGACTGGGGACCAAATGGAGGCCTTGTTCTCTCCATCGATGGCACCTATCAGTTGGTGGTCAGTGGCTTCTATCATGGCAGCCTCGGTGAGTATCGCTTCCGCTTCCTCGATCGAACAGCAGGAGCGGAGGTGTCCCTCGATAGTGACATTGTTGGCCAGTTGGCTGAGGGGGGATTGGAGGTTGATAGCTACCGCTTTTCACTGAGTGAACGGAGCCATCTCTATATCGACGCCATCTTCGGCAGTTGGGACAATGCCTGGCTGCTCTATGGACCTGGTGGGAACTATGTGACCCAAAGAAAATTTTATCAGGGCTATTCATCTGATGCCTACAACGATGCGGAACTCTGGCTCGATCCGGGGGAGTACTGGTTGGTGGTGCAAGGGAATGGCGCTGAAGCATGGAATGGTGGTTCGAATGACTACAAACTCAGGCTGGTCACCCCCACGATCACCGAGGCTCCCCTGACCCTTGGCTCCACCATCCGGGGCCGCATCAACGAGGCAGGAGAACAGGATGCCTACACGTTCACGGGAACAGCGGGTCAACAACTGTTCTTTGATTCCTTGGGTGGCGACGCGCTGCGCGTCCGCCTGTTTGACCCAACGGGGAGGGAAATCTTTAATGAGGATAGCCGCTCCGATCGTGCACCCAATCGTGGCTTGACGCTCACGCTCTCTGGTACCTACCGACTGGTGATGGATGGGGAACGGGACGCCATTGGTGATTATGGTTTCCGGTTGCTGGATCGGGCGGATGCCACTGGCGTCGCTCTCGACAGTGATATCTCCGGGCGATTTGACGAGGGTGGGCTGGAAGCGGATAGCTATCGGTTCAGCCTGGGCGAGCGGAACTACATCTACGTCGATGGCATCTCCGGCAGTTGGGACAATGCGTGGCTGCTCTATGGTCCTGGCGGTCATCTGATCAGCCAACGAACCTTTTATCAAAGCTATTCATCTAACAGCTACAACGATGCTGAACTTTGGCTCGACCCTGGGGAGTACTGGTTGGTGCTGCAAGGCAATGGGGCTGAAGCTTGGAATGGTGGTTCGAATGATTATAACCTAAGGCTGATTAAGCCCTCGCTGTCAGCTGCCCCCATGGTCTTGGGCTCTACCATCCGGGGGCGCATCAGCGAAGCAGGTGAACAGGATAGCTACACCTTCACCGGCAAGGCGGGGCAGCAACTCTTTTTTGATTCTTTCGGTGGGGTTGGACTTCTCTTCCGCCTGTTTGACCCGACAGGACGTGAAGTTTTCACTGCGAATAGCCGCAACAATCGAGGGCCCAATGATGGCTTGATCCTCAGTCTTGACGGAATCTACACGATCGCAATGGATGGGGAACGGGATGCCATCGGTGATTACGCATTCCGTCTTTTGAATCGGACAGATGCAACGCTCGTATCTCTTGACAGTGACATCGTTGGGCGCCTTGATGAGGGGGGAATGGAAGCGGACAGTTACCGCTTCAGCCTCAGTGAGCGAGAGTACATTTACATTGATGGGATCAATGGCGATTATGATCATGCTTGGCTCCTGTATGGGCCTGGCGGTCAGGTCTTTGCCGATCGCACCTTCTATCAAGGCAGCGGGAGTAACGCTTACAATGATGCTGAATTTTGGCTCGATCCGGGTGACTACTGGTTGATCGTCAATGGCAATGGAGCTGAATGGTGGACTGCTGGTTTGAATGACTACAAACTCAGGATCGTCACCCCTTTACTCACGACGGCACCATTAACATCGAGCACCCCAATACGCGGTCGCATCAGTGAGGCGGGGGAGCAGGATTCCTATTCGTTTACGGGCACACCAGGCCAGCAACTGTTTTTGGATTCCTTTGCTGGGGATGGACTGCGGTTCCGCTTCTTTGATCCGACTGGACGGGAGATTTTCAATATGGATAGCCGTAATGATCGGGGCCCCAACGATGGCCTGATCCTTACCATGGCCGGTACCTACCTGCTGACTCTCGATGGTGAGCGCGACAGCATCGGAGACTATGGCTTCCGCTTGTTTGAGCGAAGTGCCGCCACGGTTGTGGATCTTGATCGCGAGTTCGCGGGCAGTTTTGATCAGGGCGGCATGGGCGCAGCCAGTTATCGCTTTAGCCTTAACCAACGCAGCTATCTGTACATTGATGGTCTTCTTGGTAACTATGATAACGCCTGGACATTATATGGGCCAACCGGAAACTATATTCTTTCTCGTTATTTTGATGCCCGCAGATCTGCTGATGGTTACAATGATGCTGAGCTATGGCTGGATCCTGGCGAGTATTGGCTTGTCCCCCAGGGCTTCGGGGCCGAATCCTGGACAAATGGCTCTAATGACTACAAACTGCGCCTGATTACGCCAGAACTGCAAACAAGCACCTATGAACTTGGCAGTGTTGTCTATGGAACCATAGGCGAGAAAGGCGAGCAAGATACTTATACCTTCATCGGGATGGCTGGGCAGCGCTTGGCCCTTGATGGTTTGCTGGCCAACACCCAGATCCTGGCATCCCTGGCCTCCCCAAGTGGGCAAGTGCTGTTTAACCGGCACGGAATTCAGAGTAATCGACAGAACATTGTCCTCGCCGAATCGGGCCTTTATCGACTCACTATTGATGGAGCAGAAGAGGCGATGGAAAACTATGGTTTCCGTTTGCTGGAGTATGGATCTGCCTTCTCCCTGTCCAACTCCCAGGCTCAATCCATCCAGCTCAACAGTCCTCTGGCTGGATCC